>JANMZB010000207.1:0-3158 GCA_031382725.1 Sphingobacteriaceae bacterium
GATTTTGCCGTCATATCAGAGTTATAAAATCGGGTATCGGTAGAAGGGAAACTACAAAATACTGCCTTAGGAGCTGCAGATGTGTATGGGGGAGAACTGAATAAATAATTATCAGATTTTTCGCCTCCGGGGTAACGGAGAATTTTGGCACCCATTTGTTTTATCCCATCCGCTGTCTTACCATACGTATTTCCAGTAAGTACCGCGTCATCCATTAAATAATTGATATTTATTCCTACTTCGTTGCCTGTTAAGGGTCTGATAACATCATTTACATTGATCGTAATGGCAATATTTACAGGAGTTTCATCCGGCTTTGTAGGATCTGGGGATGAGGATTTATCTTTACTACAAGAAAGTAGTGTTGCCGAAAAAACAATCAAACTTATCAGTATTACATTTTTCATGGGATTTCTTAATAAGAGGCTTGTCAGGTTTGGCAATTGCTATTAATTTACGCTTTGAATTATTAAACTTGAAGAAGCTAACCCTTCTGAAGACGCCTTTAATGTAATTTTACCGGGCTTATTATTCGATTTAATGATTACAAGACATTTCCCCTGCCAGGCTTTGCGTTGCGGTAATTGGTAACTTTCCAAACTGGTAGGTTTCCCATTCCCCACCCCTACTATTTCCCCGCCCTCAATCTCAAATTTTATCAGATTTTCTGCCTTTGGGTGAACCACACCATTTTTGTCGGTAATACTTACTTCAACATAACTCAAATCCTGACCATCGGCATTAATCTTCGTACGATCAGCCTTGATATGAATCAAGCTTGGCTGGGCAGCTGTTTGAAGGGTACTTATACTTACCTGCTTTTTGTTTGAATAGCCTATCGCCTTTAATGTACCTGCCTGATATGGTACTGACCAGGCACCCATAAACTTGGCAGAAACATCGATTTTTTTCTTTCCGAGAGAAACGTTATTGATAAATAATTCAACCTCTTCGCACGACGAATAGACTACTACATCTAAAGGCTTATTTTCAAAGCCTGCATGATTCCAATCTGCCGCCACATCAAACCAGTGCCATTTTGACCAGGCTTCTTTATCAGGATTTAAAGGAAATGTGCTAACCGGAGGCGTTTCAAATTTTGATAGCTGATCTTTTTTCCAAAGTGCTTCTCTGTAAAAAGAGGCGGGCCGCTTGTTGCCGCAAATATCGATGTCTCCGCAGTAAGCCAGTGTCCATGGAAATGTTAGTTTATCAGGCCAATAGCCTCTCCAGCCAATGCTCGCCTCGCCAATGTAATCTAAAGCTGTCCAAACAAATGCACCGATAACATATGGTTTTTCCAAAACTTTTTGCCAGCTATCAAAGGCTTCAAAAGGATAGGCTTCGGCTTCATAAATTATCCTTCCGGATACCCTCTTATGATCGTCTGCGTAAATATCTTCTTTCCAATGATCACCACCCGCAGCGTAATTGTAGCCGGAAACATCTAATGTGGCAAAATAGGCATCTTTATTTGGGCTTAATTCGTTTACTGCTGATGTTAACGGTCTTGTGGTATCTAAGTTTTTTATGTAATCGCTAAGCATTTTAGACACTTCTGCTACTTCCGGTTTTTGTCTGTTAGGTATTTCGTTACCAGTACTCCACATAATTATTGATGGATGATTCCGATCTCTTAAAACCATCGCATCGATATCGCGCTGCCAATTTTTGTCAAAATACAGACTGTAATCATTCGGATTCTTACCTTCGTTCCAGCAATCAAAAGCTTCATCAATAACCAGCATACCCAAACTATCGCAGGCATTTAAAAAAGCATGCGAGGGCGGGTTATGCGAAGCACGTAAAGCGTTATAACCGGCAGCTTTTAAAATCTCAACCTTCCTAACTTCTGCCCTGTCGTAAGCTTTGGCTCCCAAAGGGCCATTATCATGATGCAGGCACCCCCCTTTCAATTTTAATGGCTTCCCGTTCAAGAAAAATCCTGCCGTGCTGAATTTTAAAGAGCGAATTCCAAAAGGAGTAACCTTGTTATCTACCAATTTATCTCCAACAAAAACCTTCGTAACTAAAGAATATAAATATGGGTTCTCTACCGACCATAAATTGAATTTCTTAAGGTTTATTTCGGAGTTTAAATTTAAAATTTCCCCTGCCTTAACACTTCCTGTGCTAGTGCTCCGCCCTACAGTTTTAGCTTGTTTATCTACGACTATATTTACAATTTTTACTGCCGCCGGATCAGCACTTTGGTTGGCTATCTTAGTTTCAACCTTGGTTATGCAACGATCGCTTTGAATATGTGGTGTTGTAATAAAGGTGCCCCAATTAGCAATATGTATGGGATTGTTGATATTTAACCAAACATGGCGGTAGATCCCCGAACCGGAATACCATCGGCTGTTTTCCCCTTCATTGTTAACCTTAACAGCTATAATGTTTTTTTTATCGAAAAATACCTTATCGGTGATATCAAAAGAGAATTCGGTATAGCCATAAGGATTGCCACCAAGTAATTTTCCATTTAACCATATACTCGAATTCATGTAAACACCATCAAAAGTGATGGTGATCAGCTTGTCTTTATTTGCTTTATCAAGATTAAAAGCTTTTCTATACCAACCCGTACCACCGGTGGTAAAGCCTCCGCTGGATTGAGATATAGCCTTTTCATTAAAAGGCGATTGAGTGTTTTCTAAATCTTCGATGCTCCAGTCGTGGGGGAGATTTAAAGCTCGCCAATCCGTATCATCATATTTATAAGACTCCGCACCAACAGCTCCGCCTTTATAGAACTTCCAGCCGAGATTAAATAATTGTTTATTTGGTAAATCTGATTGCCGCGCATGGGATATGCCGGATAAAAAAACACAAACGGTAGCCAGCATAATTTTTATACAACTCTTCATTAAGTAAAAGTATTGGAAACCATTTTTGACGAATAAAGCTCTAAGAGAATTAAAGGAAACGATCCTTAAATAAAAAATGAGGCTGTCTCAAAAAGGCAGCCTCTTTGTATATCAAAAAAGCTCTTTTTAAAGAGCTTTTTTGATATAAATATTTGTCATATATTATTGGTTTTCATATATTTAAGTGTAAATCAGTAGCAAATATGGCGAAAAAAAATGCCTTCTTTTAAGCCTTACCACCAGCATCAGATGATGATGCTTCCCCCCTCATTAGAAGAATTAGTTCCA
>JANMZB010000224.1:0-7206 GCA_031382725.1 Sphingobacteriaceae bacterium
ATGAATACTTCGCCGTTACTTATATCTACAAAAGGTGCCAGGCTACAATTCTTAAAGATAATCGTTCTACCGCTCGCACTGGAAACGAAAGCTCCGCGAGGATCCCCATTAGGAAAGCCTGAAGAAAGATTATTAAACTCCACTTCCGGATAGTCCCCACCTTCCACAATCCAAACTGGATCTGTATTTGCCGGAGTGTATGGCGCGCCAGTGCTATTCCAGCCAAGGCTCATAATACGACGAATACTTCCCCTTACACGAACAGGGGTAATCAAACGATAAATTGAATTTAACATTAGTGTAGTTCGCCCATAATATGGACTATTAGGATTCATTGTTGCATCAATAGCAGCCTGAATTTTTGGTGAGTCATCATCGCATGGTTGACAAGCGGTCGAATTGCCAGAGCAAAGGCCGTTAGCAGTAGCACCGAAATCGGCAACGTTTACCCACTTATTTGGATCAGTATCCCAGGGAATAATTGGGGTTTCTTTTACCTCTAAATCCAGCGTAGCTATGCTGGAACTTCGGCCGCCGCCAGGCAAAACACCATCATCCGAAAGGTATAAACCAACTAGATTAGTAACATTTAATGGCTTTTGAGGGTCGGCGACTGCCCTGGTATAGCCTGAAGTGTTAAGATTACGAATCAGTAATCTCCCTTTTGCTCCGTTACGTATTGCGGCTGTACCGCTTCCCCCTAAATCTCCGTCAAGCAGGTTTATAAACCCAGACTCGTTTACCAGGGAGGCGCCCTGGCAGCCTTCTACCTTCAGGTCTCTAATACTTAATACCTGGTTTTTATTAAACCAACCATACTGCGTTTGATTTCTAAGTGTAACGTGTTCGTAAACTTCGCTTTCAACATTAAAACTGGTTTTGATTCCAATTTTGAAACCTTCTATACGTACATCCTTAGTCAGACTTGGGCCATTTGCCCTGTTATAACCCTTATCAAGGCCTATCAAGCTGTTACCAGGCCCTTTAATAGTTACATTATACAAGCCGCCCGAATTATTGAGGTAATGCCGAAGACCGATAGCACCGGGGTTGCTTGTTCCAATTTCGAATGTTACGTTAAAGATTGAGCTGTTAAAACGATCGGGACTGCCTCCTCCGGTATTAAAAAATGCTCTTGGTGCGTTTGCGTTTTGAAATGCACCAGCAACATCTCTCAATTTTAAGACTACACCAGTGCGGCTCTCACCCCACATTTGAATGTTTCTTCCTCCATAGCCAGTAGTACCTGTATTAATTACATCGGGCGCAAAACCTATACTATCGTTGAAAAGATATGTACCGTCTGGTATATAAACGAAAATATTTGAAGACGGTTGAACCGGGAGTTCTCCCGGTGAAGTCGCTGGAATATGCGGCAGACTAAAAGCACGCCTGAAGGCTGCTGTGTTATCTGTTTGTCCATCTCCCCTGGCATTAAAAGGAGGCTGGGTAATATCAATTACAGTTCGGGCTGCACTATTGGGTTCATTACCGGTTGGTGGATTGGTACACCCCGTCCCCCATGTAAGGTTAGTAGTACTAGCAGGGAATGGGAATGATTCAAATTCAGCCGATTGAAATTGAGCTTTAAGCTGAATTGATACAAACAGAAAAGTTAGCATCAAAAAAAGCTTTTTGTTAATTGAAGATCTTTTGGGAGATCTGTTCCGGGTTGATAATAAATAGTTTGGGCGCATTTCACCCAATTGGTAAATTTCATTCATACTGTAAGGGTTATAAATTGGTTAGTTAGTGTTGTAAAATAGTTAAAATGCTGCAAATGTTTTAATTACAGGCATTGTTTTATAAAAAAGTTTTAAACAATTGACTTTACTTCTCCAACACAAAAAAGGAGTGATTTGAGTCTGGTTATCAAATCTATAGATTGTACTAAATTTTTAATATGAATACCTGTTTTGGGGATCAGGCAAAAAATCAGGGAAATGGGTTGAACTATATACTAAGATTATGCTGCCACCAAAACTCAAAAGACACTTAAAAAACTAATCAATACACGGATAAACCTATGAGGTTTTAGAAACCTCATAGGTTTTTTACCCAGTATAAGCTTTTAAATCATGTATACTCATTGCGATTTAACCTATAGAAAAAACTCCATAAAAAAAGGAACCTTGCAAAAAACAAGGCTCCTGAATACTTAATTAGTGTAAATTCTACTCCACAATAATCTTCGTAGAAAACTTACATGTTGCACCGGTAATTTGTAACACGTATAAACCAGGCTGAACGTTGCCTACATTTATGCGTTGACTATTTCCAGTAGCAAGAAAACTGCTTCTGTAAACGATTCTTCCCGACAAATCTGCCAAAGCAACGGCAACATTATTTCTTGAATCCTGAGCTGCGAAATTGATCGTTATCCAGCCATCAGTAACCGGATTAGGGAATACAGTAATCTTATCGGATGCGTTAGCAATTGTACTTTGATTTAGCTGTAATTGCTCTTGATCTTTAGTATTACTGATTAATGTGCTACCCGAAAATACCTCAATTTCTTTCACAACAAGGAAACCAGTGTTACCTACCTGCCCTACAACCCTTATACCTCTGCAATCTGCCAAAGCCGGACCAATAAATGTATATTCTTGTCCTGATGCACTGCTGTTATAAGGATAACTTGGAGTACTCCATGTGGCTGGCACATTAGTCCAGGTCCATGTGGAACCAACTAGAACGAGAGACTGTAGCTGAATAGATCCTGTAAAGAATCCGCCGGTATTATCCATTGTTCCATGATAAAACTTTACTGAGGTAATACCTGATCTCACCATAGCGTATGGCCAAACCACACCTGCACCTTGTATAGTTCTTAGTGGAATACCTGCGTAAATCGGATTCCTTGGCAAAACTACCCGTTGGGCCGAGCTGGTATTTCCGTCAAAAATCTCTGGTGCCAATACTCTAACAGTATCACTTACCGTGTTAGGAAGATTTTTCCAATACATACCAGTACCATTTTGATCTACATTGATTACAGTACCACTACCACCGATATAGGCTTTTACCTCTCTAACATGAATTGCCCATGATACATCACTTGTACGTACCTGCCCTACAACCCTGACTCCTGAAGCGCTCGGAAGATTAGCACCGGTAAAGGTGTATGTCTGGCCAGAAGCACTATAATCATTGTAAGGGTATGAAGGAATACTCCAACCAGGGGCATCTGTCCAGGTGCCAGTACCTGCATCTTTATATTGAACTTTGATATTTGCGGTAAAGTTTCCGTTCTCACTTCCATTATTAAGCATTGTACCGTTATAAAACTCAACCTTATTAATACCGGCTTGAGAACTGGTAAAAGTCATTCCGGCTGCTTGCCAGGATGCTTCTCCCGCATCCGGAAGTTTTACATTATCACTCAGGTCTCCATCAGCAACATCTTGATTTAGTTGTTTTGTTTCATCCAACGTAGACGATCCTAACATGTTAAACCAGATATATCCTGTTCCGGCTAGTGCCGTAGAAGCACCTGAACCAGTGGTTACCGTTATCTGTGATGTACTGGTTTTGTTAGAACCATCGGCTGTAGTGGCTGTAATTACAGCAGTTCCCCCAACGGTTGAACCAGCTGTTACTACCCCGTTAGCATCAACCGAAGCTATACTGGTATTGCTTGACGACCAGTTAATTGTTTTATTAGTAGCATTTGCCGGCTGTATATCTACATACAATTGCTTGGTGCTATTTGCAGGGATATAAGCACTTGAAGGAAGCACTTTTATGGACGTAACCGCAATTCCGGTTGAACCGCCACCACCACCGGTGTAAGCTTCTACTTCTTTCACATATACTGCCCAGGAAATATCATTAGTATGTACCGGCCCCACTACTCTTATCCCGGTAAATGAAGTAATAGGTGATGTGCCACTAAACGTATACGTTTTATTTGAAGCTGCCATCGGTAAACTCGTTGCATAATCATAACCTGGTGCTACTGTCCAACCTGGTGCATCGGTCCAGGTGGTTCCGTTTGTAGTATACTGAACACGAACACCATTACTTCCGTTGGGGGTAAATGCTCCGCCGTCGTTAGTGGTTGTTCCATGATAGAATTTTACAGAAGTAAGATTGCTTTGTGCAGTAGTCCAGGTAATACCGGCCGCCTGATATGAAAACTCACTGTTATTATCGTCTAAATAAAACGTAGTATTCAAATCCCCGTCGGTAATCCGGTTGGGTGAAGGTGCAGTTTTATTGTCATTACTATACAAGTCTGGCAACTCTCTCCATATATAACCTATTCCGCCGGCTAGCTTAGTACTTGTACCGCCTCCGGAGCCAGCTGTAACTGTTATTATAGATGTAGCGGTTTTAGTAATTCCATTATCTGTAATACTGGCTGTAATAGTTGCCGAACCAACACTTGTAGCAGTTACAAGTCCGTTAACATCTACAGTAGCAATAGAAGTACTGCTGCTTGACCAGGTAACGGTTTTATTGGTGGAATTAGTTGGGCCCACAAGAGCTGTAAGCTGTTGTATAGCACCTACCGGGATACTTGCGCTTATAGGACTAACGCCTAAAGAAATAATATCAACCCGGTCTGTACTGCTACGGTTAACATATAACACCATGTCTGTACCTAATACACCGTCGTAATTCGGAACAGTTCTTGAAGCGTTTGTAAAAGTAGTGTTATCCGTCCTCTGGCTCCATGTGGCCGGGAAAGTAGGAATTTGGGCAATGTTAGCCGGGTTATGAGTGAATCCCGGCGCATCTGCTCCTCTTAGAATTTTAGCGATATTTCCCTGTTTTACATCCTCTATAACTGTTAGGTAAGGCCGTCCGTAAATACTGGCATATTCAAAAAAGTTAAGGGATACTTCAGAATCTTCAACATGGAACATGGGTTCGCTTCTTGAGTCTGAGAGAGAGTAAATAAAGCCGCCATACACTTCTACTTTAGCGTTGTTCTTGGCTATAATTATTTCGCCATGCCCTTCAGTTTTTAAGCCAAGGCACCAGAAGGTACCCCCATTTACACTAACTTTAGCAGCTTCCCTCTCAGGGTCTAACTGCCTTGCCCAAGCATTGGCATTATTAAATTCTAAAATACCATCTTGAGCAAAGCTGCAACTTTCTATAAACACTTCACCGCCATTGAAAACTACTGTACCTAAACCGCAATTTTTAAAGATTAATGTACGACCTGAATTGTTTTCAAAAGTAGTAGTTCCGCGACAGCCACGGCACTGGTTTGTAGTACTTTGGCCGTTAAAGCTTCCATCCATAATTTCGATTTCGGGATAAGTTCCTCCCTCCACAATCCAATTTACAGGAAGCGGTTCACCACCCGGAATAATGCCGGTGGTGGGCCCTCCCATTCCACCCATTGGCGAAACAATACGACGAATACTTCCTCTTAAGTAAATAGTAGAATGCAAGCGGTAGCTTCCCGGAAGGAAAAGGGTAGTAGCACCAGGCCTTGTTCCGGTAGAAAGTGTTGCATCGATTGCACGCTGTACGGCTGGTGCATCATCATCACAAGGGAAACATGCTGATGGAGATCCACAATTCCCCCCATTCGTTGCACCAAAATCTTCCACATTTACCCAGGTTGATGGATTATCCCAAGGGATAACAGGAGTTTCTTTAACAGGTAAATTTAATGAACTGGCTGCAATTTCAACACCATCACGGCCAATTACCGGATTGGAGGTGTACTCACTGATTGTGGTTCCTGTTACCGGACTGTCGGGATCGCTGATGGCCTTAGTATAGCCTGATGTTTGCAGGTTACGAACAAACAATTTACCACCTGCTCCATTTACTAAAGCGGCAGTATCACCACCGTTAAAGTTACCGTCAAGTAGAGTAACATGGCCCGATTCGTTCACAAAACCCGGACCACCACAGTTTAATACTTTAAGATCGCGGATAGAAAGGATTTGATTGGTATTGTAGAACCCGTATTTACGTTGGTTTTGCAGCGTAATATGCTCAAATGTTTCACTCTCTACTGAGTAACCTGTTTTAATACCGGTCTCAAATCCGTCGATCAATATATCCTTCATTAAATCGGGCCCCATTGCACGGTTATAGGCTTTGTCGAGTCCTATGTAACCACTTCCCGGTGCAGCCTTGATGGTCATATTGTACATACCGCCCAAATTATTTGTAAAGTGCTGCAAGGCAATTGCGCCGGCGTTACCGCTTCCAATCTCAATAGTTATGTTATTCATTGAGTTTCTAAACCGATCCGGTGATCCGGTGCCGGTTCTCAAGAAATATTTTGGTCTGGAAGGGTCACCAAAGCCAGGAGCATTATCAGCCAATTTAATAATTACACCTTCGCGGCTTTCTCCCCATATCTCGATGCTTGAAGCTCCCGTACTTTCCGGGCTGGCTCTTTCAAATTCGGGGCTCCAGCTAATACTTTCGGTTAAAAGATAAGTACCATTAGGAATATAAACAAAAGTACTTCCTTTAGCAACCGCAGCCTTAAATGCCGCGTTAGAATTACTTTGCCCAGTAGGGTCTGCACCTAAATTTACAATATTAACTACCTTACTTGGTAATGTAACGGGGTTAGTTGGTGTAGAGCAAGGCATTGTTGAAGGGCCGGGCTGAGCATAAGCAAATGAGCTCGGAGCGGCAACAGTAATGGTAGCACCATCACCAGAGTTAGTACCAATGAACTGCGGATTATTAGCTTCAAAAATCAGATTTGTGCCTAAAAGCTTTTCCAGCTGCACCTTACTTCCTACCTGTGCATATTGTGAAATATCGGTAGTGATCAATAAATAAGTTGTTACTGCAGGATTAATTCTCACGACTTCAGGCAATGTAAGTGTCAACATCTCCGGAGTTGTTGTGATACCCACTGTACCTAAAAATTTATCAGCATTATCTACTATATTATTATTGGTAGACAAATAAAATTTAAAGCCGCTGGATACATCCGAAGCTTTAAAAGTGTTTTTTGTTTGTATGCCTATACTTTTTAAATTGGCGTACGCAGTGGTGCCTGTTAAAGTAATAGCACCTCTATAAGCCAGGAAGTCACGCGTGCCAGCAGCTAGGGTAAGGTTTACTGCCGAAGCACTGGATACATTTACAGTTGGCCTGCTTACAACCGTTTTAACAGCACTTGCCGGAGGATTTGGATTAGTGCCCTGCTGTACACTGCCCACTGCAAACTGCATCTCTGCTCCTTCCGAACGCCCTATCCAATTCCGCTGC
>JANMZB010000282.1:0-1454 GCA_031382725.1 Sphingobacteriaceae bacterium
CCTACCTCCGCCACAAGTCCTGTAGAAGTCAACCCATTTCCTACCGCCGCCACAGGTCCTGTAGAAGCCAACCCTTACCACACACTATTCCACGCACCGTACGCATCCCGATACCTCCGGCTAAACCGTTACACACCCACCCCGACGAAGGGATCCTACACCAAGACGATCATGATGATTTCCCCGACCCTCGGCGCCGCTCAGCATGGGATCCCTCCTCAGCTACCATTCCGTGGGGACCACACCTAGCCAGCACACCTCCCGCCATCATCGAGGAATCCCAACCACTCCATACCCTTCCCACCACAACTCTCGAAGCCATCCACTCCAATCGACGTTCCCGAGCACACTCCCATCAGGACCCTCCTTTAGCCCCCGAGATCCGTCGTTCCCGACGCAATACCTCCCTGGACCGTTTCAGTTCTTCGCTTGCTAACGCAGCCGGCACCTCGTTGTTTATCGTCACCAACCACCCAGTATGCTCTTTCACAAAGCCATCGTTACCCCCTCCTCCTCTTGTACCCAACTTTCCCAGCATCCAACCAATGTCCCGCCGACAACTCGATCAACTAGAGTATGTCCAGGACATGGATTCATTTGCCGACGCTACCGACCATGACCTCTCGATCTGGACCCCTGCCCGTATTATTTCCCACCAAGAGTCCTCTACGCCACAGCCCCTCCTCTTTTACGTCGCCTAGGAATGGAATGATACCCAAGGTACTTGGATCGACGGTTACGCCCTACGCTTACAAGCCCCTGACTTAATTATGACCTACGTTACACACCATAACCTACACCACCGCCCAGACTTCCGATGGATCGCCGACCAACAGGCTCCCCATTCCCGCCTCGCCCACGTCTACAAAGCCAACACTGATCCCAAAACACCAAAATATAAGTTCGGCGAAGAGGTCCCCCGCAGCGTCACACACGCCCTCCTCCTCGACAAAGAACATGGTCTCCCTTACAATGATAGCTGGTAATGCGCCATTGACAAAGAACTCAATCATTTGCGCGAGTACCACACCTTCCGCCCCCTTAACCCCGGAGAACGCCTATCAGAATACCAACGCATCCCGTACCACCTTGTCTTCGATGTCAAATTTGACCTCCGTAAGAAAGCTCGTCTCGTCGCCGGGGGGAACCATGCCGAGCCTCCCAAAGAAGATATTTACTCTGGCGTTGTCGACCTTATGTCAGTTCGCCTCGGTTTCATGATCGCCGCGATGAACCACCTCAAAGTCTGTGCAGCAGACATCGGCAACGCCTTCCTCTACGGCAAAACACGGGAAAAAGTCTACGTTCTTGCTGGCAAAGTGTTTGGCGACCACAGCCACATTCCCCTCATAATCCAAGGCGGATTGTATGGCCTCCGCAGCAGTAGTGCCCGATTCCATGCGCACTTATCCACCAAACAACGCGCCATGGGCTACCTTCCTTCCAAAGCCGAC
>JANMZB010000326.1:0-2779 GCA_031382725.1 Sphingobacteriaceae bacterium
GTTGTCCCGAAGATGGACCGGATCAGAGAATTAAATCTACGAACGACAATCAGCCAAGTATTTTTTATTGGTTTCTTGCTCTTTTCAATGGACGCCGGCGACTCTACAGGAGGCTTGACAATATTAGTAGCTCTAGACTATTTTGGAATAGGTGTTGGATTAAAATCACCAACTTTATTTTATGGGACAAGTGGATTAATTATCCAGTTAATTCAACTGGTTTTGTTTTTAACGTTGGACATAATGTTACTAATTGCATTGAAGAGAAAGGTAGTTCAATGATGGGCCGGCGCAAAACACAAGTAGCTGCTGCACTGTATCCACACTACGAAGTCCATCTTTTTGAAGTCCTCACCGATCTGCATTTTTGTGGTGTGCCCGCGTGTTGTAGGGCTTTAAACAAAATATGTATGAAAAGGAGAACTTCTCAGGAATGGTTTGAACTCATTGAAAACTGGAAGACCAGTGGCCTGACACAAAAAAAATATTGTACTCATCATAGTATTGCCTATAGTTGCTTTCATTTATGGTGTAAAAAATTCAGGGAAGAAAAATCGTTACCTGTATCTGGTGCAGCATTTATTCCCGTTAAGGTTGCCACTAAGCGTTCTCAAAATAAATGTACAGCTCCAATTGAACTTCTTATCCCTGATGGCAGAAGAGTAAATTTCCATGAGGGTATTGAAGTTGAATTTCTGCGTGCCTTACTTTCTTAGCGATGCTTTCAGTTTCATCGGCTTACCGATATTATTTGTATCGTGGTAAGGCAGATATGCGTAAGAGCTTCGATAGTCTAAGTGGTATTGTTCGTAATGATCTTCAAAAAGATCCACTTAGTGGCGAGGTTTTTATCTTCATCAATAAAAGATGTAATCAGGTGAAGTTGCTGCTATGGGAAGGTGATGGTTTTTCGTTGTACTATAAACGGCTGGAGAAAGGTACCTACGAACTTCCCTCAATGAATGCACATACACTTTGTATTGAACTGTGTAGTGATAATTTGATGTTGATCTTGAAAGGTATATCATTGAAGAGTGTACGCAGGAGAAAACGTTTTTCTATCAATGGAAATAATAATGTAAATACGGCTGTATAATATTTCATTAATCAATCTGTTTTATATTTTTGTATCCGTGATTGCAACGGAGACAACATACGAAAATTTATCACGCGAAGAACTTATCTTTACAGTTGTAAAATTTCAAAACGAATTAGAGCAACTTAAACGTTTAGTATTCGGGTCAAAACAAGAAAGGTTTATTCCCTCGGCATCACCCGATCAACTTGCTTTAGGATTGAGCGTTGAACCAATCGCTCAACCAGAAATCACTATACAAAACATTGAGTATACCCGCACGCTACAGGAGCCAGTTAAAAAATCTTTGCCTACAGGCAGAACAAAACTTCCTCTTGATCTTCCCCGTGAGCGCGTAGTTATAGAACCAACAGAAGATGTAACAGGATTAAAAAGTATCGGTGAAGAGATCACCGAGGAGTTAGATTATACTCCAGGAAAGTTTTTTGTGCGACAGTATGTACGCACAAAATATGTAAAGCCTGTGCTAGAGAATGGCGTAGCAGAAACAAAGATCATTATTGCATCATTACCTGCACGCCCCATTGATAAATGCATAGCAGGGGCAGCACTTTTAGCGTACATCATCATTAACAAATACATAGATCACCTCCCGGTATATCGCCAGGTACAACGTTTTGTACGAGAGGGAATAAAATTACCAGCCTCTACGATCACTGGATGGTTATCGCAAGTATGTGCCTTACTGGAAGTGTTATATGTGGAGCACTGCAAATTAGTTTTTAATGACAGTGATTATATACAAGGAGACGAAACATACATTAAGGTGCTTGATAAAAATAAAAAAGGTACTACCCATCAAGGGTACCTGTGGGTATATCGTGCCCCTGTAAAAAATCTTGTGGTATTCGATTATCAACCGGGGCGTAGTGGCGAAGGCCCAAGGAAGTGCTTGAAAGATTTTAAAGGTCATCTTCAATCCGATGGATATGAAGTGTATAACGCCTTTACCAGTAAAACTGTAACACTATTGTGTTGCATGGCACATGCACGAAGAAAATTTGATGAGGCTTTAAGCAACGACAAACAAAGAGCTGAGTATGCGCTTACAGAAATACAAAAACTATATGCTATAGAACGTAAAGCTAAAGACGAAAACTATACGCATCAGCAGCGTTATGAATTGCGCCAAAGAGAAGCTACTCCTATTTTAAAAGCATTAGAACAATGGATGATAAATGAATATCCATCGGTGTTACCCAAAAGTACTATCGGTATGGCTATGCAGTATAGTTTACAACGCTGGGAAAAACTTAGTATTTATATTACAGATGGAAAATTAGAGATCGATAATAATCTAGTAGAAAATTCCATTCGCCCTGTAGCCTTAGGAAGAAAGAATTATTTGTTTGCTGGCTCACACAGAGCGGCACAGAATGTAGCCATGCTATATTCTTTCATGGGAACATGTAAAATAAACAATGTAAATCCCTATGAATGGCTGACCGATGTACTCAACCGAATCCCCTCACATCCCGTCAATAAACTCGAAGAACTTCTTTCGCATAAATGGAAGCCCGTCACTTCACCTAACAACACAAAAATCTTAACTTAAAACAATAACTCTCAATACGTCAATACGTGGTTGATTGTGCGCTTACATTGCACCTATCAATTGTACTCGGTACTTTGTCTTTGTTTATCCACTTTTTTATTCTGACTTCATTTATATGTTCCGTTCCT
>JANMZB010000329.1:0-1282 GCA_031382725.1 Sphingobacteriaceae bacterium
CATTCACGACCCGACATATCTAATGCAGTTCGCGAATTATCCAAGGTAGCAGATGGAGCTACACCTGGACATTGGAAAACTATGTTAAGGTTAGTCAAGTATGTTGTGGACACAGAAGACTATGGGTTAAAGATTAAACCAAACCGCAGAGGAGAAATGTTTGTTTTGGAAGGAATTTCAGATAGTGAATATGCAGGAGACACAGACACAAGAATCAGTGTTTATGGGTATATCATTTATTTTTGTGGAGCTCCCATTGCATGGAAATCCAAGTCAGGAAAGAGTGTGACTTTGTCCTCAACTGAGGCAGAGTATTTTGCGCTTTCTGAAGTGGCAAAAGAAATCATTTTCGTGAAACAGGTTATTGAATCTATGGGTTACAAGCTGAGCTATCCTATTGTGATTAAAGTTGACAATGTTGGAGCAATCTATTTATCCAATAATTATACCACAAGTCAACGAACCAAACACATTGACATTCGTCAGCACTTCGTTCGTGAGTTTATCGAAGATGGAATTATTAAGATTTTGTTTGTGAAGTCTGAAGATAACGATGCCGATATCTATACGAAAAATACGACTGAAGAATTATTCAACAAACATGCAAAGAAGAATGTGGAAAAAGTGGGACATGAAAACGACACTTGAACAATAGGAAGGATGTTAAAATATGTACTGAATCACGGTGTATTGTGCAGTGTGTTATTCATATGGTACCAGCAGGTATATTAAGTACCAACAAGATGGTAGACCATGATAACCAGTAGAACAGACACGTGAGAAGAAAGAAAATAAAAAGTAAATTGTGGTAATCCTAAGTAAAGGATATTTAGTCTAAGTAAAAGATCCTAAAGTGAAACGTGAATAAAAGGAATCTTAAGTAAGAAATAATTCAAAGATATAATGTTAAATGGAGAACAGTGATAAGAAACAAACAGAAAAATATAAATGTAAATGAATGGATCAGTGAATGAATCAATTAACCAAAGTGAACTATAAGGACACGTGGTAAAAGTCAGTTTAGTCCATGATCAAATATTTCATGTCTTGGATGAATATTTGATAAGATTGATCAGATGAAAATCATCACTTTTGAGGATAGAAATCCTCACTCTTTTTAAAATAAGTCAAACTGTTACTCCGTGAACTCCCAATTTTATCTATATTCTAACACGCTATATAGCGCTGGGTTAGAGAAAATCAGCGCAGTAAGGATAGTGATACGACGATCGCGTTCCATCCTTATTTGGGAAAGAGTCAGTTTGATTGTTGAGTCGATACA
>JANMZB010000650.1:0-2427 GCA_031382725.1 Sphingobacteriaceae bacterium
AGGTGCCTAAAGCTTCAGAATCACTTTTGCCATCTACAGATGCCCCCAAGATCAAGATTCGTAAAGCAAACGATATGGCATATAGTATGCTACATATTTCAGTAAAAGATGATGTAAGCTTTGGAGCAATCTATAATGCCATCACAGAAGATCTTCCAGATGGTGATGCCAAACAAGCTTGGGAGAATTTAAAAACTATATTCAAGCCTGTTAGTTCAGCCCAAAAGCATGAATTAGAACAAGCTTTTAATCAATGCTCGTTAACAAAAGACAGCAAAAATCCAGATGAATGGTTTGCTGAGTTGGAAAAGATCAGACTTCAATTAAGTCTGGATCATAAAGTCACATATGATGATGACAAAATGATTTCCCAAATAATTTATAATATAACTCCAATAATGTATCAAACTACAATTGCTCTCATCAAAAGGGATCTAAATAAGAATATCAAACTTTCCTTATTAGATGTCAAAGATGATATCAGGCAAATTTTTGGGCAAACTAAACAGTCCCATACCAAATATAAAGATGGAGAAGCTATCCTAGCAGGTATCACTAAGAAATATAAAGGAGATTGCAGAATTTGCGGAAAGAAAGGCCACAAGGGCTCTGATTGCTGGGATAATGACAGGAATAAAACTAAACGTCCATCTTTCTATAAATCCCCAGACAAGCGACTTAATAAGACAGAATTTGCTCAGAGCATATCAGATAACAAGCCAAAATGTGGTTACTGTGGAAAACCAGGCCATATTGAAGAAAAATGCTATAAGAAACAGCGAGAGCTTAACAAAGGAAATGAAATTACAGATAAAAAGAAAGAAACTGCTGAAGTATTAATAATTGCCTCAAATACAAATAGTAAACAATGTGCTTTAGCATATTCCAATTCCAATTATAAAATGAATGTTTACACATTTATTGCTGATTCAGGAGCCACTAGTCACATGCGATATTCCAAAATAGGAATGTCCGACCTTCAAGATTGGAAAGTTGAAGTAACAGTGGGAAACAGTGGAGTTATGTGGAGTACAGCAAAAGGCACTTATAAAGGCAAAATCATTCAGCAAGACGGTCAACACATGGATATTACTTTATATGATGTTTTGTTTGTCCCAGACTTATGGCTGAACCTTTTGTCCTTAACAAAAGCAATTCAGAATCCAAAAGTAAAATTGGGAAACACAAACAGTGGATTGATTACACTTGAAATTGATCAACGCAAAATAATTTTTGATAAAGTATTTACCAATGGTTCGGGTAGACTTCTAGGAATCGACATCAATCCTCGCTCTGAGGAAGTCGCTTGTATTTCGGATACAGTAGAACTCTATGAGAACTTACATGCCAAGCTTGGTCATCCAAACCAAATCGTGGTTCAAGCCACTGCTAAGCGCTTAGGTATTAAAGTTAATGGTACTGAAAACCTTGCTTGTCTTGACTGTGCACTTGGTAAATCCAGCAGAGCTAACATACCCAAAATTAATCACAACAAAGCAACTATTAAAGGTGAACGCATCGCAATTGATATTTCATATGTCAATCATCCAAGTTTTGGTGGTGCTAAATACTGGTTACTAATTCAAGACGAGTTTACTAACCACCTTTGGAGTTTCTTTTTAAAGTCCAAATCTGATTTACCAAACATTGTCATCAAATGGCTTAATCATATCAAGAAAACCACTCAGGTTATTGTCCAGACCATCAGGTGTGACAATGCCGGTGAAAATAAGAAACTAGAAGAGCTTCTAAAAGCCCATGAATACTTCAATATTAATTTTGAATTTACAGCGCCCTATACACCACAGCAAAATGGTAAAATTGAGCGCAAATATGCAACACTATATGGCAAAGCCCGTGCAATGCTAAATTGGGCAAAATTTCCTAAATCTTTGAGGAACAATTTATGGGCTCAATGTGCCAACACTGTGACAAAGCTTGAAAATATTATAACAAATCATGCCACTAATCCAACTGCATCAGAACTTTTTTATGGAGTCAACCCTCCCTGGGTCTCTCATTTACATATTTTTGGAGAAATTGGAATCGTTCATGATGGTTCAACCGCCAAAATGCGGGGGAAATTGACAGATCGTGGCCTAGTGTGCATTTTTATCGGTTATCCTGAGAATCACACATCAAACGTCTATCAGTTCCTTAAACTGGACACACAATCAATCATCCTCTCCCGAAGCGTCGTTTGGTTAAACAAAAGTTACGGTGAGTATAGAAATATCACCGAATTAAACATTGTGAAAGTTACATCAGACGCAGATGGAGAACTTGAAAATCAAGAAGAAGATGATGTTCCAGAACCGGTCAATAATGAGCAGGAAATAATTACCAATGATTCACACAATGAGGTGTCTGACTCTGAAAATTCTGAGGATTCAGATAATCAAATAATGGAGATACAACCTACAAAGA
>JANMZB010000334.1:0-11761 GCA_031382725.1 Sphingobacteriaceae bacterium
GTAAGCTCAGTTGAAATAGCAGCCTGACGAGCCTGATTGTAAGAAAGCTTTAAAGCTTTCAACAAATCGCCCGCATTTTCAGTTGCCTTATCCATTGCCGTCATACGTGCTCCATGCTCAGATGCATGAGAGTCTAAAACAGCCTTGTACACTTGTGTTTTGATAGATTTAGGTATCAGTTCATTCACGATTTCTTCCTGAGATGGCTCCAGAATGTAATCAGTTTTTGAAGCTGGATTATTATCAGCTTGAACCGCACGTGGTACGGGAAGCAATTGCTCTGCTACTAATATTTGCATAGCAGCGTTTTTAAATTGATTGTAAACGATTTCAACACGATCGTAATCGCCGTTAGCGAAACCCTTCATAATTCCTTCTGTGATAACAGAAGTATTTTCAAAAGTAAGATCAGAGAACAATTCATTGTTGTTTCCAACAATATTGTATTTCCGTTTCTCGTAAAAATCCTGACTTTTCTTTCCGATCGCAATGATACTTACATTGCCTTTTCTTAATTGCTCAGAATATTTTTCTGAGATCAATAGATTGGCTGTTTTAATAACATTTGCGTTGAAGGCACCGGCTAGTCCGCGGTTTGAAGAAACAACCACAATAAGCACACGTACCGGTTCGCGCTCCTGTATAAAAGGAGAAGTAGATTCTTCCAGGCTTGCTGAAAGATTTGAAAGAATATCCTTTAGCTTAGTAGCGTACGGACGTAACTGAACAATAGCATTGGTCGCTCTTTTCAATTTTGCAGCCGAAACCATTTTCATGGCTTTGGTGATCTGCTGAGTTGAGCTTACCGATGTAATTCTATTTCTTACTTCTTTTAAATTAGCCATGTGTTAATGTGCAAATTTGAAAATGTGCGAATTTGCAGATGCTGCATATCGCCTTATAAATCTATCATTATTAGCAAACCTGCAAGACATTTTCACATCCGCATATCCGCAAATCTGCATATCTCTTAGTATTTTCCCGCCAATTCCTTAGCAACAGTCTCCAAAACCGAAGTGATGCTATCGTCAAGTTTACCAGCTTTCAAAGCTTGTAAAACTTCAGGGTTACGAGCCTCTAGCTGATCAACGTATTCCTTCTCGAATTCCCTTACTTTGTTCACAGGAACTTGGCGTAATAAACCTTTTGTACCGATATAAATAATCGCAACTTGTTTTTCTACGGTAACCGGAGAAAACTGTCCTTGCTTTAAAATTTCTACGTTACGAGATCCTTTGTCTAATACCGCCTTTGTTGCAGCATCCAAATCAGAACCGAATTTCGAGAAGGCTTCAAGCTCGCGATATTGCGCTTGCTCTAACTTCAATGTACCAGCAACTTTCTTCATCGACTTGATTTGAGCGTTACCACCCACACGAGATACCGAAATACCTACGTTAATAGCCGGACGAACACCAGCATTAAACAAGTTAGACTCAAGGAAGATCTGACCATCTGTAATTGAAATTACGTTAGTCGGAATATAGGCTGATACGTCACCAGCCTGAGTTTCGATAATTGGAAGAGCTGTTAGTGAACCGCCACCTTTTACTAAATGCCTAATTGATTCTGGTAAGTCATTCATCTCACTTGCAATCTTATCAGAAGCATTAATCTTGGCAGCACGCTCTAATAAACGGCTGTGAAGATAAAACACATCTCCAGGATAAGCCTCACGGCCCGGTGGGCGACGAAGAAGCAATGATACTTCGCGGTAAGCAACAGCCTGTTTTGATAAGTCGTCATAAACAATTAAAGCAGGGCGTCCTGTATCACGGAAGTACTCACCAATTGCAGCACCTGCAAAAGGAGCAAAGAATTGCATTGGAGCAGGATCTGCAGCAGAAGCGGCAACAACCACCGAATAAGCCATTGCTCCGTTTTCTTCAAGTGTGCGTACAATTTGCGCTACTGTTGAACTTTTCTGACCAATAGCAACATAAATACAATATACCGGGTTACCGGCTGCGTAAAATTCTTTTTGATTGATAATGGTATCAATACATACCGCCGTTTTACCTGTCTGGCGATCTCCGATAACCAACTCACGCTGTCCGCGACCAATTGGAATCATTGCGTCAATAGCTTTAATCCCAGTTTGTAATGGTTCGGTAACTGGCTGACGATAGATTACACCCGGAGCTTTACGCTCAATCGGCATTTCAAAAGTTTCGCCAGCGATCGGGCCTTTACCATCAATTGGCTGCCCCAGCGTATTTACAACACGTCCAAGCATGCCTTCACCCACTCGTAGCGAAGCAATTTTGCTGGTACGTTTAATTGTATCTCCCTCCTTAACATCCTTATAATCACCCAGTAATACAACACCTACGTTGTCTTCTTCAAGGTTTAATACAATACCTTGTAAACCGTTTTCAAATTCTACCAGCTCTCCTGATTGAACCTGGGTAAGGCCGTAAACACGAGCGATACCATCACCTACTTGCAAAACGGTACCAACTTCTTCAAGTTCGGCCTCTGATTTAAAGCCCGATAACTGCTGACGCAATATTGCCGAAACTTCATCTGGTCTTACCTCTACCATAGTTTATATATTATGAGTTTTTAATGTAAATCTTGTTTCTGTTCTCTTATTTTATTCCTGCCCTGCTTTTCGCTCATACTGCACAGGCCTTAATCACAGGCCGGTATCCTTCAATCAGGTTTAATATTTAAGGTTTGTTTCTCTGTCGACACTTCCCCTTTGCTTTTTGTCATGCTGAACTTGTTTCAGCATCTCTTACCTTCATCTATCCTTTCAGATCCTGAAACAAGTTCAGGATGACCATACGCTTAATATACCTTTTGCTCAAACTCGTTTCTCAGCTTGTTCAAGCTGCTTGCAATGCTTGCGTCTACTTGTCTGTCGCCTACTTTAATAATAAAACCGCCAATTAAAGTTGGATCAATTTTACTTTCAAGCACAACCTGCGCTTTTGTAGCTTCAATAATCAAATCAGCAATTTTACTCTTTTGCGCTTCTGTTAGCGGAACAGCAGAAGTAACCACAGCGTGGATAATTCCTTTTCGCCTGTTGTATTCGTTGATAAATTCTTTTGCTGTACCATAAAGAACCTCCGAACGGCCTTTGCTAACTACAATCTTAAAAAAAGCCATTACTACTTTATTTAAGTTCGTACCAAATAGCTCATTTAGGATAGCATTTTTTTTATCAATTCCGATTATAGGATTTTTTAAAACGGCTTGTAATGTTGGGTTTTGGCGCAGCACGCTAACGAAAGACTCTATATCAGTTTTAACTGCTTCCAGAGAGCTTTGCTCTTCTGCAAGGTCAATTAATGATTTGGCGTATCGTGAGGCTACTTGTATTTCAGACATATTATAAAGTCAAAATTGAAAATCAGAGCTTGATTAGTTTAATCTTACTTCTTTAAGCAAATCAGAAACTAAAGCCTCCTGCTTGCTTTTGTCTTCTAGCTGGTGGCGCAAAACTTTTTCAGCAATCTGGATAGAAAGCTCTGCTACTTGTCCTTTTATTTGAGCAACAGCTGCAGCTCTTTGGCTTTCAATTTCCTGCTGCGCTTTTTCAAGCATTTTACCACCTTCAACCTGTGCAGCAGTTTTAGCCTCGCTAACAATTTTATCTTTCAATTCTTTTGCTTCTTTTAAAATCAAGTCGCGTTCTGCGCGAGCTTGTTTCAAAAGTTCAGTGTTTTCACTGGTAAGTTTAGCCATTTCCTCTTTAGCCATTTCAGCCTTAGAAAGAGCATCCTCGATAGAGCGTTCGCGTTCATCTAATGCTTTTACAATTGGTTTCCAGGCAAACTTGCTTAGAAGAAAAAACAAAAGTAAAAAAGCAACGGTAGACCAGATAAATAATCCCGGATCGGGACTAACCAGAGGGTTTAATGCTAATATTGTCATTATATGCAATTTTTTTAATGATTTGAATTAAAAAAAGGCTGTTGCCAATCGCAGCAGCCTTTTTTTTACTTTGTACCTAAGAAAGCTACAACCACACCAAACAGAGCTACCGCTTCAACGAATGCCGCTGCGATTAACATAGCTGTTTGAATACGGCCTGCTGCTTCAGGCTGGCGAGCCATACCTTCCATAGCTTTTCCGCCAATTTGTCCGATACCGATACCAGCACCTATAGCTGCTAATCCGGCTCCAATACCTGCAATACTTCCAGTTATCATTACTTTGTTTTTAAATTGTATATATTAATAAAAAATTATTCAAAAATTAGTGTTCAGCAGCATGTTCTTCTACCGCCATGCCGATAAATAAGGCAGACAAGATGGTGAAAATAAATGCCTGAATAAAACCAACTACCAGCTCAATTACACTGATAAATATTACGAATGGAATTGCGATACCTGCTACTAAAACAGATTTCAAAATAAATATCAAAGAAATTAAACTTAAGATAAGAATGTGACCTGCCGTAATATTCGCAAACAAACGAATCATTAGAGCAATTGGCTTTGTGAATAACCCGATGATCTCAACAGGAATCATCAAGGGATATAACCACCATGGAACATGAGGCGTAAATACGTGACCCCAATAGTTTTTATTTCCGTTGATTGTGGTTAGAATAAAAGTACAAAGAGCAAGCATCATCGTTACCGAGATATTTCCAGTTAAATTTGCTCCTCCCGGGAAAAAAGGAATCAAACCCATTAAGTTGTTTAACCATACAAAGAAAAATACAGTTAGCAGGTAAGGCATAAATGCCGCATAACGATGTCCTAATTGAGGTTTCGCAATATCATCACGAACAAATAAAATTATCGGCTCTAATAACGACTGTAATCCTTTTGGCGCTTTTCCCTGACGTTTAGCGTATGCCTTTGCAACGCTTCCGAAAATAAGAATTAATAATATTACAGATATAAATAAAGAAACTACGTTTTTGGTGATTGAGATATCTAAAGGCTTTGCGTTGGTAGGAACACTATTTTCATCTAGCTCAACATAAGCACCATGATGATTTTTCGCCTGAGCCGGATAGTAATATTTACCATGAAAATTTACAAGTTGCTGCCCCTTCTCTTCAAAAAGTTCAGTTCCGTGATCGTTTCCATCGTGCTTGTTTGACATAAAAGAAACCAGCCCATTATTTGTCCATAATAAAACCGGAAGTGGAAGTGCTACTTTATGTTCGCCGTGTCCCCAAAAATGCCACTCGTGTGAATCGGCAATGTGATGTAAAATTGTTTGTGAAATATCTTCCTCTTTTTCTTCGTGAGGAGCATTCATTTCAGAGCTTGTAACAGAGGGTTCTTCTACCGGTTCGTGAACCTGAGCGGTTGCGGAGAAGACCATCATCGAAATAAAAACAGCAGAAAAAGCTATACTTTGTATTTTTTTAAAACTGAAAATAGGCCTTAAATCCATTTTTTTTGAGGAATTTACTTTAAATTTTGGTTGCGCAAGTTACGCAACAAACAATAAATTGCAAACACTGTATGAAAGAAATATAGATAAAAAAAGTTGAGCAAAAATTTGGTAGGATCAACGTCGTAATTACTTAGGTATATAAACGCCAATACCATACAAAAAAGCAGCTTAATGGTTACTGTTCCAAGTATAGCCTGACCTGATGCTTTGTTGCTCACACTCATTCTCCAAAATGCGGTAATACAAATTAAAAAAGTCAGTAAACTAAATAAGGCAAAAAGTTTCCAGAATGCGGGCAGTAGTATTTCCTTTTCCGGATAATATAATTGAGCAACACCGGGCGCTAAAGCTAAAATCAGATTAAAAGCAATAAATAGTAGAACGAATTGTAAGGGCTTCAATTTTTTAGTTGCCTTATGGTTTGATAAATAGATAAGCACACGCCGATAACCGAGCACAAAGCCGTTGCCCATTGCACTTCGTGATGGAAATATTGGTCGATTTTATAACCAATAAAGGCCGAAAGACAAATAGTAGCCATCATCTGAAAGGCAACGCCGGTATACTTGGCATATCCTGTTAAAGATTTTTTGCCGGTATTAATCGATTCCTCAAACTCAGGTTCTTTATCTTCTTCCTGCATAATTATAGGTATTGGTCAAAAATACTAATTTACTAATTGTGTATAGTTTTATTTGTTAGTTTGCTGCTCGGAGCATGAAAGCAATATCAGGAAACATAATCGACATTATTAATAAGCGAATCTATCCCGGCAGGGTAGTTATTACAGATGGTAAAATTGAACGAATTGAACCATGCGACACAACAGAAAATCAATTTATCCTTCCGGGATTTATTGATGCTCATGTTCACATCGAAAGTTCGATGCTGGTGCCTTCCGAATTCGCGAGAATGGCAGTAGTGCATGGTACGGTGGCAACCGTTTCCGATCCTCACGAAATTGCGAATGTTTGCGGGATGGATGGTGTGAAGTTTATGATTGAAAACGGAGAACAGGTCCCATTCAAGTTCTACTTTGGGGCGCCGTCTTGTGTGCCTGCAACAATTTTTGAAACGGCCGGTGCTCAAATTTCAACAGTTGAGATTGATCAACTGTTGAAATCTGATAAGATCAAATACCTGGCAGAAATGATGAACTGGCCGGGTGTTTTATTTAATGATCCTTTGGTCTTTGAGAAAATTCAGCTGGCTAAAAAATATAATAAGCCGGTAGATGGCCACGCTCCTGGTTTAACCGGAGAACAAGCGGGGAAGTACATTACTGCGGGAATCAGTACAGATCACGAATGTTTTAGCAGGGATGAGGCCCTGGGAAAACTTAAACTGGGGATGAAAATCCTGATAAGGGAAGGAAGTGCAGCAAAGAATTTTGACAGTCTGATTGACCTGCTGAACGATTTTGAAGATGATATGATGTTTTGCTCGGATGATAAACATCCCGATAGTTTATTGATTGGACATATAAATCAGTTGGTGATACGTGCGCTCGCAAAAGGCATCGACTTATTTAAAGTACTCAAGGCTGCCTGCGTTAACCCGGTTATACATTATTCGCTTGATTCCGTTTTACTCCGCGAGGGTGATGCAGCCGACTTCATCGTGATTGACAGCCTTGAAAGCTTCTCTGTAAAACAGACTTATATCAATGGCCAACTTGTAGCCGAAAATGGAAAATCTTTAATTGAACCTGTAGAGGCGGTGCCCATAAACAACTTCAATTGCTTGCCTATAGATGTTTCAGAAATTCAGGTAAAAGCATCAGGTTTAAAAATAAGGGTTATCGAAGCGTTAGACGGACAATTAATTACCAGAAGTTCGATTGAAGATGCGTTGATCGAAAACGGTTTTGTGGTCTCTGATCAGGAAACGGATACTTTAAAAATCGTTGTCAAAAATCGATATCAGCAGGCACCGCCTGCAGTAGCTTTCATTAAAAATTTCGGATTAAAGAATGGAGCAATCGCTTCTTCAATCGCACACGATTCGCATAACATTATTGCGGTGGGTACAAGCGATGAACTGATAAAGGATGCGGTAAATAAAATAATATCCTGTAAAGGAGGAATAGTGGCAGTTTCGACAACTGATTTTAAGCTTTTGCCTTTGCCAGTAGCCGGAATTATGACCACTCAAAATGGATATGATGTAGCAGATTTATACACCGAATTAGATTTATTCGCAAAAAAGCTGGGGTCAACTTTAGCATCCCCTTTTATGACCTTATCTTTTATGGCTTTGCTGGTAATACCTTCAATTAAGCTTAGTGACCTGGGGCTTTTTGACGCAGAAAAATTCGAGTTTACCCCGCTTACTGTTTCTGAATAAATCAGCTAATAGCTTATATTTGAAAATTATTAAACGGATAAGGCATAGAAACGCTGAGATAATATTTCCTCTTAGAGGTTGTTTATGTATAAACAATTGAACTCCACCTTGAAATCTAAATTAGTTTTCTTTTTTGCGGGCATCTTTGTAAGCACCTCTTTTTACAGTTGTGTCACGTCGCGAGATACGGTTACCAGTCGCGGAATGCAAAATCTTACCGCCCGCTATAATATTATTTATAACTCCAATCTCTTGTTAGATGAGAGTATTACCAATATTGAAACGGCCTACCTGGACGATTATAGTAATCTATTGAGCGTCTACAAGGAACCTTCGGAAACTGCTTCCGCTTCCGAAGCCGGCATTCTCGACTCTGTTATAAATAAGGCAAATACTATTGTGAATGATAAGTTGCACAGTAAATATGTAGATGATGCATACCTATTAATTGCTAAATCGAATTATCTAAAAGCTCAATTTTTCAACGCCTCAGAATATTATACATATATATTTAAAAGCTATCCCAAAGAATATAGGACCAAACTTGAAGCTTCAATTTGGAATACCCGGGCTTTGTTGCAATTAGAAAATACTGCGGAAGCTTCTATTGCTATTGACAGTGCTTTGAAATATATTGATAACTCAAAGAAACTGAAAGCTGATGTTTACGCTACCCGAGCTCAGTTTTTACTAAGTCAAAATAATTTGTCGGAAGCGGTTCTCGCTTTGAATAAAGCATTGGACTTTAAAACCAGTAAATCCAATAAAATAAGATGGAGATATCTTCTCGCGCAATTGCAGGAAAAAAATAAGCAATATGAGCACGCTTATAAAAACTACAGTTATGTCGTAAAAAGTAATGCTCCTTTTGAAATGGCTTTTAATGCAAATCTCAACCGTATTAAAATTGAAGATGAACAAAGCGGAAAGAAGGTTGATCGCATTACACGTTTAAAATCCTTGTTAAAAGATGATAAAAACAAAGATTTTAACGACCAGATTTACTATAATCTTGCAAATTATTATTTAGATAAAAATCAGGTTGATGCTGCAATAGAAAACTATAAAACCTCTGCCAAAGTCAGCACTATCAATCAGAACCAAAAAGGCCTTTCGTTTTTGAAACTTGCTGATATTTATTTTGCAAACAAAGACTATCTAACAGCCAAAGCCTATTATGATAGTACATTAATTGCGTTATCTCCTAAATATCCCGGTTATCACCTAATTAAAAAGAAGGGCGATAATCTTGAGCTTTTGGCAAATCGGTATCAAATTATTGCGAGGGAAGATACACTTCAAATGCTGGCCCGCTTGCCAGAAGCTGAACGTGAAAAGCGTATCGGAGAAATTGTAAGGCAGCAGTCCAAGCAAGCTATCAATCAGGTGAATCAGCAAACTCCAGTTGATAATATTATCGCCGGTATTGATAAGCCTGTAGCAGTTGAGAAAGGGACGGGGAAGTTTTACTTTAATAATACTGCAGCGATTGGTCAGGGTTTTTCTGACTTTAAACGCAGGTGGGGAAATAGAAAATTGGAAGATAACTGGAGAAGGATTGCGAAAACTGCAGAAGAAACGACTCAGACAATGTCTACAGACCCAGATTCACCGATAGGTGCATTAGGGCAGGCAAATGCTACCGCTAGTAAGCCTGATACAAGCAAAGAAAGTTACAGCAATTTACCATTAACAGAGCCTTTGCTTTTTGAGTCGAACAGAAAGATTGCGGAAGCTTTTTATGATATCGGAAATTTTTATAAAGACGAACTTAAGGACGATAATATCGCTATCAAAACGTATGAGGAATTATTAAATCATACTCCGCAAAGCGATTTTACATTGCCGGTGTATTATAATTTATATCGTCTATATCAACCTACAGATATACAAAAATCAAATTCCTATCGGGATTTGGTTTTATCAAAATATCCAGATTCTCCGTTTGCGAAAATTATTAGCGATCCGAACTACTCACAAAACGAAAACGACAAAGAGCAACAGTTGAATACAGCGTACGACAAAATTTTTACGTTGTACACCGAGCGGAAATACAACGAGGTTTTTCCTGCTATCCAGTCAATGGAGCAAACGTTTAGTAACAATAATCTGTCTCCGCAGCTTGCTTATCTTAACGCCCTAACCATCGGCCATACCAAAAAGCTCCCTGCCTTCGAAGTCGTATTAGAGCAATTGGTAACAGCATATCCTGATGATAAATTAGTTACTCCTCTTGTAAAACAGCATTTAGAATATATAAAGGCTAACCGTGTTCCAATGGCTGAAAGGATTACAGCATTATTGGAATACGACCCAAGTGAACCAAGTTTTGTTGAGGAGCCGGTTTTACAAGCTCAAACGGTAAGGCAGTCAGCAAGCCCTCAAAACCAGCCATCTCAAACCACTCCGGCCCAAACGACTAGTACAGCAGTCGAATCTGCTCCAGTCATGCCTTCTCAGACAGAACCTTCTGCTATTGAATCGGGGTCGACAGAATCTGTTCCTTCACCAATCGATGCGAAACCGCAAGATTCGGGGGCTCTCGCTCAAAGAAAGACATTCCTTAACAGCCAATTTAGTCTGCCTGGCGCAGCAGAGTATTATTTTGTAGTGAATGTTTTTGATGCCAGTTACAACTTAAGTTCCTCACGTTTTGGTATCGGGCAATTTAACAGAACACGTTACCAGGGTGTGCCTATACGGCATCAGTTGCAGGAATTAGGGAACGAGAATCAATTAGTGTTTGTTGGTAAATTCGATACTTTTGAGGATGTAAGGATATATGCCAACACTATTCAACCACTTCTTAAAGAAATTATGAAGGTGCCGGCCGATAAATTCAATACATTCATTATTACAAAAGAGGGGTTAGATAAGTTGAAAGATTCGAAAATGGTGAACTCCTATATAGAGTTTTTTAAGAACAGTAATTAAATGCAAAGAAAAAATACGAGTTTAACTAAACAGGAGGTAAACCGTTTTACAATTACTTTTTGGAAAATTATTATAGGTTGTATTTCTTTTGGAATAATTCTTCTATTCAGCATTGGGCTGGGATTATTTGGTTCCCTTCCTACCTTCAAAGACCTTGAACATCCCAAAAGCAATCTTGCTTCAGAAATTATATCAGATGATCAGGTTGTTTTAGGGAACTACTTTGTACAAAACCGTTCAAATATTACTTATCAGGATATTTCCCCTAATGTGATAAATGCGTTGATTGCTACGGAAGATATCCGTTTCTACTCGCATTCTGGTATTGATTTTAAAAGAACGTTCACGATACTTTTTTATAATCTGATAGGGAAAAAGCAGGGTGGAAGTACTATCACACAACAATTGGCACTGAATCTTTTCTCGGAAGAAGCTAGAGCCAGAAATCCGTTAAAACGGATAATTCAAAAACTACAGGAGTGGATTACAGCAATTAAGCTGGAGCGTCAATACACCAAAGAAGAGATTATTACGATGTACCTTAATACGGTAGATTTTGGGGCTTACAATAGTTATGGAATAAAATCGGCTGCACAAACGTATTTTAACACTTCTCCTGCAAAGCTAAAACCTGAAGAAGCGGCGGTGTTGGTCGGCATGTTAAAGGGTACGGGCCTGTATAATCCAATTAGAAATCCCGAAAGGTCTTTAGCGCGAAGAAATACAGTTTTAGAAAATATGCATAAAGCAGATTTTTTAACTGATGGCGATGCAGAAGAACTTAAGCAAAAGCCACTGGTTGTTAAGTTTAATCCGGTAGATCATAATGCCGGAACGGCGGCCTATTTCCGATCGGTACTTAAGAAAGATGTTCAGAAAATTTTCGAAGAGCTGAATATTGAAAAAGCAGATGGCACGCCTTACGACCTGGATCGTGATGGATTAAAGATTTATACAACGATTAATTCGCACATGCAAAAGTATGCTGAGGATGCGCAGCGACAGTATATATCTCAGCTTCAAAGACAATTTACACGTTCGTGGAAAGGGCGTAATCCGTTCAAATTTAAAGAAGCAGAGCAAGTTTTGGAGCAGGGAATTAAGCGTTCCG
>JANMZB010000409.1:0-11565 GCA_031382725.1 Sphingobacteriaceae bacterium
TTAATAACACGCAATATTAAATTGATCACGATAAAGGCCCTACAATTTTCTTTTTTCCGAAACGAAAATAGAACAATAATAATTCACGAACATCAAATTTTTTAAAAATACTTATTTGAAAAACTAATTGATAAAAATTAAAATCAATAAAAAATATGTTAAATTTAATAATCCTAAAATAATTTAAAAATTAAAAACCAAATTTGTTTTCCGAAATGAAAAAAATCGAACAATAATTCACGAACTTCAATTACAAAAAAATACTACTTATTTGAATTAACTCTAATATATAAAAATTAAATAAATTCAAAGTACGATAAAAAATAATCCTAAGATTTTTTTAAAAGTAAAATATTTAGTTAATAAAGAAACCCTTTAGTACTCTTTGTGAACGAGTTTTACACGTTTGTAGTTTCGTAGTCAGAAAAATTAGATTTATTTAGTAATGTACAAGTACAAGAAGTGGCATTTTGTACTGATTAATTTAATTTTGACGTAAAAATTTGGTTGAAAACAATACTTGTACAAGTATAAGTACAAGTACCAGGTACGACTAGTATGCTGGGCAGTTCTTAGTAAAAATTATAAGCTGTATTGTTGCCATTTCATTAGCGGTTAGAAGCCGATAAGGTTTAGTGACTCGTTTTGATCTATGCTCCGGCGATCTCGAGTTCGGGTCTCCAAATTTGGACATTTTGTTTGATTTTTTGTGCAATAATATTTCTTTAAATGTCAACTAATTTGACAATTTCTACATGATTCTACTCATCCTTTCACAGGACAGCAAATTTGTTGTACATATAAACATGGCCCATGTTTGTATTCTACATTGAAAGTAATTTTTGGTTTAAACAATGCTAGGAACAGGCACAGCATAGGCATGGTACATATTTCCAAACTATTTTTCAATTGTACTACTATAGATTGACTTTTTTGATTAAATGGCTCATACAGATGGATAGCTGGTGTGGATGGTTGATATGGTTTGGATGGTATGAATGGTACCCAAATGTTCAAAGTATGAGGTGTATGCTAATGCATGAAGGTACATCTAGTTCAACACAAATTACATTCATATTTACTCATATAAATAATACATACAATGAACTTTTGGTTACATGTCTCAAACAGTAACACTGAAATTTCATGTATATATGTCTCTTAGGAGATGATAATTACATGGAAGAATTACTAAAATTATGTAAGGATTATGCTGAAGGATGCAGTATAACATAACATCTCATTTTACTTGTTTTGAGTGCATATGACTATTTGAGAATAGTAAAAAGAATGCCATAAGGATATTATTGCATTTTGTGTTATACATCCTATAATACTTGAATTATATTTACATTTACCTTTTGAAATACAACGTACAATAAACAACTAGGAGCATATTTTCACACATTAGCACAGAAGTTTCATGTATAAATGAAGCTTTAGAGATGAAGAGCTCATTTTAGAACAGTTAATTGTGTGTGAAGATATTGCTATTGCATTTATTAAAATTATACATCTCATTCAACTTGCATTACATTCACTTTCACCTATTGAAAAACAACATACAATGAACATTTGGGTGCATACTTTCACAAAGTATCTCTGAAATTCATGTATAAATAACTTGTTGGAGATGATGAGTACATGGTAGAATAGTTAAAAGGATGCGAAGAGTATTATTATGTATTTATTAGAACTACACATCTCATTCAACTTTAATTACATTAACATTTACTTATTGAAGTGCTTTATACAATAAGCTCCTGGGTGTAATGTATCACAAAGGAGCTCGGAAATTTCATGTAAGTATGACTCTTTGGAGATGATAAGTACATGTTATGTTAGTTACAACTATGCAAAGATTATTTTAATGCGAGTTGTATAACTATACATCACATTCAACTTAAAATGCATTCATATTTACCTATTGAAATACTTTATACAATACAATATTTGGCGCATAATTTAGCACAGTATAACTGAGATTTCAGTGTATATGTCTCTTTGAGAATGATGAGCACATGGTAGAATAATTGAAGATATGTAAGAAGTATTTTAATGCATTGAGTAAAGTTAAACATTTCATTCCACTTGAATTACATTCACATCACTCCTTTATACAATGATTTGTTGCTTGCATATTGTCACACAGTAACACGTTAATTTGGTGTATATGTGACTGTTTGGAGGTGATAAATAGATGGAAGAATATTTAAAGCATATGGGGAGTATGATGATGCATGAAGTGATCAATATATTTCATGGAACATTTATTTAATTTGCATTTACCTTACGATATACTTTGTACAATGATCTATTGAGCGCCCACCTCTGTTTGTACTTGTAATACTGCATTTCTTTTCGCATACACACATGTCAACTGTAATAGTAGGAATTCTGTATCACTTATTCACATTACAGTAATAGTACAACCAATTGTTGTACGAATCATTCATGTAGATTTATACATAGAACACACTATTACAGCAACTTCCGGTGAAATAACTTGGAAGTCGCTAAATAGGTAGAAACAAAAACGATTTTAGGAATTCATATTGAAAAGAAAGAAACTATTGGTTGAAAGCTTTTCTCATTTACCAATATTACCGTGTTAATTCACACGTGTACTGTAATATTTCTATTTCTGTAGCAAAAGCATTTGATGTCTTTCACGATGATACGTACATGTTAGAATTGTTAAAAGTATATTAGAAGAATGCTCATTCAATTGGTATCACTAAACATTACATTCACAGCTACCTATTGAAATACTTTATACAATGAACTATTGGGTCCATACTTTCACACAGTAACACTTCGCTTTCCTGTTTATATGACTCTTAGGAGGTGATAGAAAGGGAATTATGACAGGAGCTTGGTAATGCATGGAGTATAGCTATACATCTCATTGAACTTGAAGTACAATCAGATTTACCAATTGAAATACTTTATACAATACAAAATGGGTGCCTACTTTCACAAAGTAGCAGTGAAATTTTGCATATCAATGGCTTTTTGGAGATGATAAGAACATATTAGAACTAATAAAAGTATACAAATGCATGTAGTATAACTAAATATATCATTCAACTTGAACTACAATCACATTACCCTATAGAAATAAGTGCATACTTTCATACAGTAACACTGAAATATCTTGTTTATAAGACTCTTTGGAGATGATGAATACATGTTAGCATATTTAAAAGTGTGTGACAGTATACAATATATATATATGCAGTGTAACCATACATGTTATTTAAGATGAATTAAATTCAGATTAACCTATTGAAATTATTTCATGCAATGAATAATTTGGTACTCACCTTCACACAGTTACACTGAAATTTCTTTGAATAAGATAAGTACAAGATAGAATAGCTAAAGGTATTTGAGGATTGTTCTTATGCATGTAGTAAAGCTATAAATTTCATTGACTTGAATTACAGTCAAATTTACCTATTGAATTACACCATACAATGAACAATTAGGTACCTAACTTTCACACAGTCTCACTGATATATCATGTATATCTGACTCTTTGGAAATAATATTCACATGGTAGAATAGTTAAAAGTATGTGAGGATTATTATAATGAATGTATTATAACTATACCTATCATTTATCTTCAAATTTATTAATTGAAATACTTCATACAATGAGCTTTTGGGCGTATACTTTCACACAGTAACACTGCACTTTCGCATATATATGACTCTTGGAGATGATAAGTACATGGTAGGATAGGTAAAAGTATGTATGTATTATTCTAATGCATGTCATATTATACATATCCTTTAACTTGAATTTAATTCAGATTAACCTATTACAATGTGTTATAGATTGAACTAATGGGTGCATATATTTACACAGAAGCATAGAAATTGCGTGCATAGAATAATAGTTATAAGTATCTGAAAAAATACCAATGAATAAAGTACAACCATACATATCATTGAACCTGAATAATAATATCATTTACTTTTTGAATACAGTATACAATGAACTATTGAGTGCATATTGTCACAAAGCTACACCAAATATTTATATTAATATGTCGCTTTGGAGAGAGTTAGAAAATTGTACAATATTTAAAATTATGTGAGACGTATTCTATTACATTTAGTATAACTTTTCTCATTTCGCATTAATTACATTCACATTAACCTAATGAAACACTTATACAATGACAAATTAAGTTTATACAATCAAACATCAAAATAGAAATTTCGCATATATATATATATGACACTTTCGGGACGTTGAATACATGGTAGAATAGTAAAAAGTATGTGAGGAGTATTCAAATGTATGTAATCTAACTATAAATCTCATTCATCTTGAATTTCATTTATATTTACCTTTTGAAATACTATATACATTGAAATACTGGGGCATACTTTCACACAGTAACACAGAAATTTCGTGTATGTATGACTCTTTCGAGATATTAAGTACATAAAGAAATGCTAAAATTACGCCAGAATAATACCCATGCATGTATTAAATATATATTCATACCATTCAACTCGAATTACATTCACGTTTGCCAATTGAAATACCACATACAATGATGTACAGTAACACTTAAATTGCGTGCATGTTTGACTCTGTTAGATGATGAGTACATGGTAGAATAGCTTATAAGTATGGGAGAAAGATGATAATTTATATAGTTTTACTATAAATAATATTCAACTTGAAATACATTTACATTTACCTATTGGAATAGTTTGTACAATGATCCAATGGATGCATATGTTCACTCTTTAACACAGAAACTTCATGATATACGGCTCTTTGGAGATGTTTAGTACATGGAAAAAAATTTAAAGTATGTGAGGAATATGCCTATATGCGTAGTTAGATATACAGCTCATTCAACTTCAATTATATTCTCATGTACCTATTGAACACTACCCATAATGAGCATTTTGGTTCATCTTTTCACAGATACAGAGAAATTGAGCATCTATATGACTCATTGGAGATGATGAGTATATGGTAGAATACTTGAAGGGATGGTAGGAGTATTCCAGTGCACGTAGTATAACTACACATACAATTTAACTTCAATTACATCGTCATTTACCTATTGAAAAACGGCATGTAATTAACATTTGGGTGCATATTTTTATCCAGTAACACAGAAATTGTGCGTATGTATGTCTTGTTGGAGATGATATGTACATTGTAGAGTATTTAAAAGTATGTGAGGAGTATTCTAATGCATGCAGTTGTTTAACTTTACATATCATTGAAGTTTGAGGTAATTCTCATTTACCTATAGCAATACTATATACATTGAACCACCTGGGACATTATTTCACACATTGACACCGAAATTTAGTGTATATAGGACTCTTTGGAGATGATGAGCACATGTTCGAAAGTTTAAAAGTATATGGGTAGAATGATCATACATGAAGTACAAATATGTATCTCATTCAACTTGCATTAGATTCGCATTTACCTATTGAAATACTTTAAAATATTTACCGTTGGGTCCATGCTTTCACTCACTAACACTGAAATTTCGAGTATATACGACTCTTTGGAGAGATGAGTATCTGGCAGAATAGTTAAAAGTATGCGAGGAAGATGATTATACATGGAGCGATACTATACATCGCATTCAACTAAAATTACATTGACATTCACCAATTGTGATATTTTTTACAATGAACCATTTGGTGCATATTTTCGCCCAGTAAAGCAGAAATTGCGTATCTACATGACTATTTGGAGATGATGAGAAACAAAGGTAGAATAGTTAAAAGTATGCGAGGAAGATGATAATGAATCAAGTGTACCTTTACATCTCATTTAACTTCTATTGCATTATCATTTACCTATTGAAGCACTTTATATAATGAATATTTGTGCGCATATTTTCACCAAATAGCACAGAAATTGCGTGTATATTTGACTCTTTGGAGATGATGATTAAATGGTAGAATAGATAAAGTTATATGAGAAGTATTCTAATGTATAAAGTAGAACTTTAAATCACAACAAACTTCACTTACATTCTCATTTAACTATTATAACACTTTATATAACAATCATTTGGGTGCATATGTTTACACATTTACACATTTACACAGTACTTGCGTACACATATGACTCTTTGGAGATGATGAGTACATGAAAGAATAGATAAAAGTATTTAAGAAGTATTCTAATGCATATAATATAACTATACATCACATTAAATTTGAACTACATTTACATTTACTTATTGCAATTCTTTATACAATGCACCGTTGGGTGCCTTTTTTCTCATGGTAGAATAGTAAAAAGTGTGCGCGAAAAATCCTTTTGCGTGTATTATAACTATTCATCTCATTCAACTCGATTTCATTCACATATGCTAGTACCTAGTAAAAGACTATATACAATGAGCAACTAGGTATGTTCACACAATGGCTGTCAGTATGCGAGGAGTATGCTAATGTATGATGTAGTATCACTATGCATCTCATTAAACTAAAATTACATTCAAATTGACCTATTGAAATAATTTATACAATGATACTTTAGGTGCATATTTTCACATAGATACGCAGAAATTTCATGTATATATGACTGCTTGGAGATATGAAGTACATTTTAGAATAGCAATTCATCAGTTATATTATATCTATACATCTCATTTAACGCCAATTACATTCTCATTTATCTATTGAAGCACTTTATTTAACAAAAATGTGAGGTGCATATTTTACTCAGTAACACAGAGTTTGTGTGTATATATGACTCTTTTGAGACATGGTAGAAGAATTAAAAGTAAGTGAAGCATATTCTAATGTATGAAGTAGAGCTAAACATCACAATAAACCTTAATTACATTATCATTTACCTATTGTAACACTTTATATAATGAGCATTTGGGAGCATGTTTTCGCCCAGCTATACATCTCATGAAACTTGAATTACATCTAATTTAACCTATTGAAATACTTCTTGCAATGAGCTTTTGGGTTCATACTTCCACAGAATAACGCTGAAGTTTTGAGTACATATGATTCTTTGGAGATGATGAATGTCAACATCATGGGTTTTAAGCGCCATTGTCTTTGCAAGTGTGCCCATATTTAGGGATCTCTAGCATTCATATCACTATTGGTTAGTGTGAGTTTGAAGGTTTTTGAATTTTAGACATTAAAGTATTTATAGAACCCGGGTCCACCACTTTCTAGAGCTACTTCGATCTGATAGGTAACCACTCATCCTACCAGACCCTATATGGAGATGATAAGCACTTGTATAATAGTTAAAGTGAGTAAGAATCATACATATTAATGTAGGATAACTATAGATCTTATTCAATGAATTTTATTCAGATTAATTTTTTGAAATACTACATACAATCAACATTCTGTTTTATAATTTCACATATTAGCACTGAAAGTTTTGTATATGTATGACTCTTATGATATGATGAGAACATGATGGAATAGCTAAAATAATTTGACGACTTTTTTTCATTTAGTATTACGTTACAACTTATTTAACTTGAGTTAAATTCATATTTAACTATTGAATTAACCCATAAAAATAAATTAATCCGTGCATACTTTCACAGAGTAATACTGAAACTTTTAATTGAATAAGTAATGGTGTGAGCAGAGAAAACTTATGCAAGCTAAAAATTAAATATATCTTCTTCATTAAATAAAAATCACATTAACCTATTGCAATACTACATACACTAAACTGTTGGCTGCTTACTTTCGCACAGTAACACAAAAAGTTCATGTAAACATGACTGTTCAGAGATGATAAGTACCTATTATGATAACTTAAAGTATGCGACGAGTGTGATGATGCATTTATTATAGCTATACATATCAATCAACTTGAAATACATTCAAATGTAACTATTGAAATACTTCATACAATTAACAACTGGGAGATTTTTCGTGCGCATTTGACTCTTTGGAGATGGAAAGTACATGGTAGAATAGCTAAAAGCGAAAGGTGTGAGAGAAGTATTCTTATCATGTAGTATAGCTATGCATCTCATTGATCTTGAATTTCATTCACATTTACGTATTGAAACACAACATATAATGCACATTTGTCTAGTTAAACGTATGTGAGAAGTATTTTTATGTATTTAGTATAGCTATACATCTCATTAAAGTTGAATGGATTACACAGTATCACATTAATCGTATGTATGGATTACTATTTGGAGATGATAAGTTCATTGCATAATAGTGAAAGTATTTGAGGTGTTCTATAATGCATTTAGTATAACTGTAAATCTCGTTCAACTTGAATTGCATTTACATTTACCTATTAAAATACACAATATAATGAACAACTGTATGCATACTTTCACACAGTAACGCTGAATGTTTGTGTATATATGAGTTTTTGAAATTGATAGAAACATGGCTGAAAAGGAAAAAGTATGTCAGGAGATTGATAATGCATGAAGCATAACTATAATCCTCTCTAAACTTGAATTACATTCACATTTAACTATATAAATCCTTTATACAATGTACCATTGGGTACCTACTTTCACAAAGTAAACTGAAATTGCAAATATATATGACTTCCCTGAGATTTTCAGGATATGGTAGAATTGTAAGTAGTATGTGAGGAGTATGCTAATGCATAAAGGATGAGTTTAAATCTGGTTCAACTTGAATTATATTCACATTAACCTATTGAAATAAATTATAAAAGAACAGAACCATTGGGTGCATGCTTTCACACAATGACAAATGGATCATTATCTGCTGTGTCCGATGCATATACGGCTTCATGACATTGCTTTGAATGAGCGGCCGAAACTCTTTACTACATTACCTAGTGAAAATGATCATGCTATACAAGCTGAAGACCTGCTGATTCCATTGGAAATAAATGGAATGTCCTACGTCCCTGGACGCAAGAAAACTACCTTATACCTGTGCCAGAATTTGAATTCAGCTACCCAGAATCGGAATGGATGCCGTATGATGTTCAATACTCAGAAGAAGAAGCTCGGGTTTTCCATTCTGAAGGCTCTGCTCGCCCAGGATACCGCGCACTATCTGCCATGACTTCTCAACAGGAAGAGAGATTCATTCAAACTCTCCTGAGCTCCATTATTCTTGATGACCCGGTAACTACCGTCGTCGTAGCATCGTCTCGCGTCATGTTATCCGCTGAAAAATTGAGCCGCATTAGGTTATTGGCTTACTTGCCGCTTAGCGCACCATTGAAGCCACCACACAGAAAGCTGCAAGTACCCTTGCTTTTACTAATATTGAACGACGCTGGCCTACCGGTGATCTTGCTCTGTGCTGCCGCCGCCTCCATCATGTCGTGTATCATGATGCGCTGGAGGCAAGTGTCGAGTCTGAGCGTAAGAATAATTTCAGTGAAATTGAATGTTCGTGTATATATGGGTTTTTGAAAATGATAGAAGCATGGATGAAAAGGAAAAAGTATGTCAGGAGTTTGATAATGTATGTAGTATAACCATACATATCTCTGAACTTGAATTACATTCGTATTTGAAATACTTTATAAATGTACCATTGGGTGCCTACTTTCACAAAGCTAACTGAAATTGCGAATATATATGACTCTCTTGAGTTGTTCTGGACATGGTGGAATAGTAGGCCGTATGTGAGGAGTATGCTAATGCATAAAGAATGACTTTAAAATCTTGTTCAACTTGAATTATATTGACATTAACCTATTGAGATACATTATCAAGAAGAGAACTATTGGGTGCATACTTTCGCAGTACACCAAAATTTCTTGTCCATTTGACTCCCTGGAGATGATGAGTACATGGTAGCATAGATACAAGTATGTTAGAGTTGTGCTAACGCAATTAGTAACGCTATAAATCTCATTCAGTTTGAATGAAATCGACTTTATCCGTTACAATACTGTAAATAATGAGCTATTGCTCACATACTTCCACAGTGTGACAATGAAATTTGTGTGTGTATATGGCTCTTTGTAGATGATAAGTATATAGTAGAATAGTTTAAAAAATGCGAGGCCAATGCTAGTGCGTGTATTATAACTTTACATCTTATTCAAGTTTAGATAGCATTCAATTTTACTGAAATACTTCATACAATGAGCTGTTGGGTCACAGTACAGTGAAATTTCGTGTATATATGTTTCTATAGAGATGATGAGTAGATGGTAGTAGAATATTAAGAAGAATGTGAGAAGTAGGCTATAGCATGTAGTATAACTAAACACCTTATTCAAATCGAATTACATTCACATTAAAGAATTGAAAAAATACATACAGTAATCTTTTGTGCGCAGAATTTCACAGAGTAACACAGAATTTCTATTATATATGACTCTTTTGAGATGATGAGTACATGATAGAATAGATCAAGGCATTCAAGCAGTATTTAAATGAGAATAGTTTAGTTTTACATCTCATTCAACTTGAATTACTTTCACATGTACCTATTGAAATACTTCATACAAAAAACGTTTTGTCAACTACTGTTACACAGTAACACTGAAATCTCTTGTTTATATGTCTCTTTGGAGATAAACAAGCACATAGTAGAATAGTTAAAGTATGCAAGAAGTGTGCTAATTCGTTAAGCAGAGCTATAGTAATTCATTAAGCAGAGCTATAAATCTCATTGATCTTGAATTACATTCACATTTAACTATTCAAATACATTAGATATGGAACTATTGGGTGCCCTCATTACACAGTGTTTCGCTTGTAAGTTCCTCACTGGTGATGATAATAAATAGCAGAATAGCTAAAAGTATGTAATGAGTACGCTAATGTATATGACTCTTTGGAGATGATGAGTACATGGTAAAAAGAATGTGATGAGTATTATAATACATGTAGCTTAACTATAAATCACATTCAACTTGAGTTACATTCATATTTGCCTATCAAAATACTTTATTTCTATATGCAAGTAGTTTATCTATACATCTCATTCAAACTAAATTACATTCACATTTACCTATTGAAATAATAACTACAATAAATTGTGGGGTCCATACTTTCACAAAGTAACACATTAATTTCATGTACATATTACTCTTTCAGGATGATAGGTACTTTGAATTTTATCTATGAAAAATTCATTTCTCCATTCGAAACATTTATCATACTTTTCCCATGACTTAACATTCATAGATTACAAAATTACATAGTACATTACACTTTCTCATGCAGGACATGAATTTCCAATGTCTCTCATGTCCTGTATTACTGTTATTCATTTCATGTATACACATGCCAACTTTAATAATAGTAATTCTGTAGCACTTACTCACATTACTGTAATAGAATAACCAATTGTTGTAGGAATCACACACGTAGATTTGTACACTGACCTTTCACAAAAAGCAGCTTCCGGTAGAACTGTATAGTACAGTAGAGTACAGTACTGTACAGTAGAGTACAGTACTGTATAGTACAGTACAGTACTTTATAATACAGTACTGTATAGTACAGTACAGTACAGTACAGTACCGCACTGTATAGTATAGTATAGTATAGTATAGTATAGTATAGTATAGTATAGTATAGTATAGTATAGTATAGTATA
>JANMZB010000444.1:0-1114 GCA_031382725.1 Sphingobacteriaceae bacterium
CCTACCCTTGCCGACTTCTTCTACGCCCACGGAGGAAAATTCAAATCGCTCCCCGAACATCGTTGGGACTTCACCACGAACGCCGTCTCCGCCCCCTCCCACGAACCCATGGACCCTCTCGTACTTCAATCCGCGTACCAGAACGCCATTGAACACCTTCGACCGACTCCTCCAACCACACGACTCCAAAACAGTCCTCCTCCCGTGGCCCATGCCCTTTCGACCTCCAACGAACCACCCGTCGAGTCGGATCCCGAGCCAACCGATCCCACCTTCCTCTACCACAATATCCCCGAGCTTGCCGCTCTCAAATCGGTCAACATCGTTTCTACCGCCGAACTTTCCTCAGTCCGTCAAGCATTAGCCGAGACACAGGCCGCCCTCACCTCTTCCCGACAGTCACACGAGGACACTCGTTTGGCACTCCAGCGTACTACCCAAGAGCTCACTGACGCACGTACCGAGACACAGCAACTACGCACCCTCTTGGCGACTACACAGGCTCGCCTTGAAACGGCACTAGCCGAGACCGTATCCTTACGGGACACCACGGCCCAAGTCACCCAGACCGCTGATACCCTGCGGCACCAGCTCGCTACCACTGACTCCCGACTAGAAGCCTCCCAAAAGACCGTGCGCCATATGTCACAAGCGTTCATTGCGAACCAGGCGGAAATGCCCCAATCTATCCTTGATGGTTTTCCTCTGGCCCTAGACGAGTTCCTCCAATCTCCCCCCGTCCTCACATACGTTCGATACGTTTGCCAAGCCTTCGACCAGAACCACACGCACTGGCAGGTCATCCCTGATAGCCTCCCCGCCCCTACCCTCAGCGAAGTAATCGTTGCTTTCCACACCCGAGACCAACGACGACCCGCCGTCCCGGTGCCTCCTCAGGCGAACCTTTCCCCTTCGGGTGTTGCAGGCCATTCGCACCCCGATGCCACGTCTCCCGAACCCCAGGCGCCACCTCCGTCTAATTCAACCGCCTCCGACTCTGAGACTGCCGACGACCTTACCACCGTCGATGACGCCGTTCCCCGTATCATACTCACTCCGAACCCCGGGCACCAGGTCTACACACCGTCAGAAGATACCCTCCTTCTCGCATGGG
>JANMZB010000664.1:0-7658 GCA_031382725.1 Sphingobacteriaceae bacterium
TATTTACTGCAAAGATGCACTAACGTTGATCTGCCTTGAAGATAATCTTTAACCAGATCTTCCTTGAACTTAATACTAAACTTGATTCTTCTTTCCATGAAAATGCCCCCAATAAGTGTCTAACTTTTTGGGGGCACTTCAAATGGAGCCTTTCTTGGTTTATAATTTAAATCTCTTGTTTTTGCGAGTTTACATAGTTCTCGTAATCCTTACCTTCCACATAATGTTTAAAGTTGGTAACGTCCTCACGAACTATATTTTCAAAGATTCCGTTCAATAATTTTGCTACACCGCGTCCAATATTTCCGGCCGGTGGGAAGTAGTTTATTTCCACGTTAATTTCTGTTCCTAAGCCATTCATTGCATCAGAAAATTCTACTCTGCCAGCATTATCGATCATAGAACCCTCGATTGATTGCCAGCCAATGTACCTGTTTTGCTCTTCGCGGGTAATCTCTGCATTCCACTTAATTTTTAATAAATCATTAGGAATGTTTGCCTTCCATTCTGATTGTGTGGCATCCAGCTCGGTAACAGAGCTTAGATGTTTCATGAAACGGGGCAGGTTTTCAAAATTTCTCCAAAAGCTATATACCTCATCGCGCGGCCTGTCAACAATGAAACGTTCTGTAATCCTGATCGCCTGCAAGTCGGTACTGTCTTTTCCTATCTTGTCGTAAATAGGGCAAAAGCCGGTTGCTCCGCGGTACAACAATACACCACCAACAGCTGCTTCTTGCAATCCGATAAACGGATGACTAAACAGTTGCTTTATGCCTTTATAAAAAATAAAAGTACCGGCAGCAATTGAAATCAATCGTTCTGTTGTATTTACGTTTTCAGAGCTTTTAGGCTCAATAAACGAACCTTTTAAAGATTCATTTACTTTGGTTGTTAATGTCTCTAACATAATTCATTGGTTTTTATCTTTTTCTAACAACCAATCGTATAAATAGTTAGAAAAATCTTCTTAAAATATTCAAACACAATTTTGCCAGATGGGTTAAATTGGAGCCACAAATTATGAAACAACTATTCTTTATATCACACGATACCGAAACCGCAGTACAGATCGGCAAATCGATAACAGGCATTGCTACATTGGACCCTAAAAAGATAGCCGCTATCAATGCTTTTCTGACGGTTAACCATCAAAAAAATATCCTTACGGTTTATGATGATGACGATGTATTTGAGGAGATTCTGGATACCTATACTTTTATTACTGTTGACGATGCCAATAAAAGTATTTACAATAACAAGCTTAATTAGAAAGCTAAGGGACCTGATCTTGCGATCAGGTCCCTTTATAATTTTATTTTTCAGCCTTTAATTACGTTGAGCCAGGCATCAGCCATTAATCTTGCTCCGGCAATGCTTGGGTGAACTCCGTCCGGCGCCCAATGCGAGCCTGGCGCAGTCTCCAAAGCTTTATTAAATATTTTTTGATAAGGCACAAATGGAGCATCAAATTCATCCGCCATTTCTTTCGAAGCATTTTGATATTCCTGAAATGGCTCCAACCAATCCTGTTTAACCGCACTTCCAATAATCATGAATGGCTCAAGAATTATAAGCTTAACATCAGGTAGTTTTTCTTTGGTTTTTTGTAATAACTCGCGGTAACCACTTTTATAAGATGCGGCAGTCCCTTTATAATTGCCGGTTTTAAGATGCCAGTAATCATTAACGCCAATAAGTATGCTTAAAACAGTTGGTTTTAATTCAATGGTATCTTTATCCCAGCGTTCGGCTAGTTGCGGAACTTTATGGCCACTTATTCCACGGTTATGGATTTGAAGATTTTTAGTAGGATGGTTTTTAAGTAAATTCGAGGCGGCTAAGAAAGCATAGCCATTACCCAGCGTTTTAGTAGAGTTCACCTGAAATTCAGTTTTGGATCGATTTGCATCTGTAATGGAATCACCCTGAAAAAGAATAACGTCATTATTGTTAAGCATTATTTTTTTCGATTTGCTTTCGGCGATAGCAGCACTCGCAAAATGCGGAATGCTCATTGCCCCAAGCGTTCCAATTGCCATTTTACTAATAAAGTCTCTTCGGTTTGATTGATTAGTTTTCATTCAGAAAGATAATAATAAATCGAAATGTGAGTAATTTTAAGATTGCTTGCCTTAGATTAACACTAGTTCCTTTTTAACCCGTACTTCTCTATTTTACTGTAAAGGTGACTTCTCTGAATGTCAATATCATCTGCTGTTTTAGAAACATTCCAGTTGTTTTTTTCCAACTTGTATTTGATGTACTCCTTTTCCGAGTAATCTTTATACTCCTGAAAACTACTAAACTGATCGTAATTTGTTGCAGCAGTTCCTGACGACTGTGTCGTATCAATTGCCATTTCTATTGGCGGCGTTGAGGAAGGATTTGCAAAAGTTCTTACATCATTTTCGGTTATCATCCTATCACTTAAAATGATAAGCCGTTCAACCATATTTCTTAGCTCACGAATGTTGCCCGTCCAGGGAAGAGCTTTCAAAGAAATAATTGCTCCTTCGCTAAACTTCTTGGTTGGCATGCCATATTCCTGACAAATTTCTTCGCAAAAACTTTCAGCAATTAATGGGATATCATCCTTTCGCTCTACTAAAGAAGGTACATGTATTAGAATTACGCTTAAACGATGGTATAAGTCCATTCTGAAATTGCCTTCGTCAATTTCTTTTACAAGATCTTTATTGGTTGCCGCCACTACGCGCACATCTACATCAATTTCTTTTTCACCACCAACGCGGGTTATTTTATTTTCCTGCAAAGCACGAAGAACTTTAGCCTGAGCCGAAAGGCTCATGTCGCCAATCTCGTCGAGAAATAGAGTTCCACCGTTTGCCTGCTCAAATTTTCCAATTCGCTGCTTTACAGCGGAAGTAAAAGATCCCTTTTCGTGTCCGAAAAGTTCACTCTCAATCAATTCAGAAGGGATTGCGGCGCAATTCACTTCTATAATTGGCCCGTTAGCTCTGTGTGATTTTTCATGAAGCCAGCGCGCAACGAGTTCTTTACCGCTACCATTAGCCCCGGTTACTAAAACCCTTGCATCGGTAGGAGCCACACGCTCTATAGTATCTTTAATTTTAGAAATACCGGGAGAGTTACCCAGCATGTCTCTAACCTTACTAACTTTCCGTTTTAAAACTTTGGTCTCGGTAACAAGATTACCTCTTTCGAGAGCGTTTCTAACGGTAATTAGTAAACGATTTAAATCTGGTGGTTTGGATATAAAATCGTAGGCACCTTTTTTACTTGCTTCAACTGCAGTTTCAATGGTCCCGTGGCCGGATATCATGATAAATGGAATGTCTGGTTTTAACGCAAGTGCTTCAGAAAGCACCTCCATTCCATCCATCTTATTCATTTTAATATCGCAAAGTACCAGATCAAAATCATCGCTTTTGATCCTGTCTAAACCCTCAATGCCGTTATCTACATCTTCAACCTCATAATCTTCGTATTCCAGTATTTCTCGGAGAGTGTTTCGGATTGCGCGTTCGTCGTCAACAATTAAAATTTTTGCCATAATGATTCTAAGAAATTCAAACGTATGGTGAAAATAATTGTTTGAGTTTTGTATACAAATATATACAGTTTTCGGGATAAGTTATGTAAGGATAATTCATGAATTATCCCAACGTAATCCAACGTATAAAAAAAGCCCCGCCTTTTCAGGAGGAGCTTAAAAATTCACAGGCTTATAAGCCGGGTTTTGTATCTGCCGAAGCAAACTTCTATCATTAATCTGGTTGTGCTATTGCTAACACACTCTAACGGCCTACCCATCCCGAAAAAAGATTTTCATCTTTAAGGAGCGAGCAGCTCCTGGTTCGGGACTTATTTGGCCTTTCAACTCCCGGGGTTTACCGCAAGCTATGTCGCCATAACAAGCCGTGAGCTCTTACCTCACGTTTTCACCTTTTCCTCAATTTGCATTAAGGTAGTCTATTTTCTGTGGCACTTTCCGTCTCCCGATAAATCGAAATCCTTCCCGTTAGGAAGCGAGATGCTCTGTGTTGCCCGGACTTTCCTCTCTCTGCCCGAAAGGCAAACAGCGATAGAACGGCCTGTGAATAGCAAAGGTAATTAATATTCGTGACGCAGATATGCGGCTTTGAAATCTTGCGCCATGAGCTTGAAGCGTTCCAGAACAGTTTGAATGAATTCCTCGTCGAGAATCTGAAAAACGCTGTTTACGCCATCTAACAACTCTGATTCGGAAAGTTTATAAGTTTGCTCAAGCATACCTTTTTCAACTTTTACCAGGTATTTCATATTCATCGAAAAGATGGTGATTTTGCAATCAGGGCGTGGTAGTTCGGCTATTACTCTCATCCGTAAATTTAAAGATATGCGCTAAAGGATCTTTTCCGTTTAGCGTTCCAAAGCTAGCTATAGGTTTAAATCTTGCAAATAATTCTTCGCTGTACCAGTTTTCGTCGCGGGTTTTTTGAATCACTTCCCGATGTTCTTCAGACTGATAAGCAAAAGCCTTTACATCTTCAACGCTTTCCCAAATTGAGAAGGTTGCCTGCCGGTACAGCGGTGCTTCACCAATTCCAAAAGAAGTAATATAGCCTTTAGAAAGGCTCATTAATTTAGCTACTTTGTCTACATTCGCCCAAAAGTTTTTTAGCCGGTTAAACCGGATGGTAGCGCGGGTTAATACCGCTATAGGACCTGTATAACTTGTATTTTGAGGTTTCCCGAAAGGTTCCTTCCCATCCCACAAACCGTGGCTGATAAGTGGCTCGCACAAGATGGTATAAGTCTCCGCGGCAAATTTTTTCCACCATTTAGAGATGAATGATCTTTGATCGAAATCATTAAAGTCATTTTCATTATTCCAAACCGACAATAATGCCCATTGCTGTAGATCAGCATCCTTATCAAATGTTCCGTTTTTGCCGCTGCCCATTAATTTCAAAAAGCTGCATTTGCGATCTAAGAATAACGGAAGTCTGTGGATCGCCATCGCCAAAATAGCCAATGGTATTTTGCTTTTAGAATATCTGATAACGGTAAGAGCAACAAGCATTGGTGCGAATAACCGGATTTGAAAACCCGAATCAAGAAGATTTAGACGTTACGGACTTTGTCTTTTATATCAGAGATACTGTCTCTGGTTTTTTCCATTGCAGTATCGGCCAGATCATTAAGTGTATCTGCTAAATCGTTCATTGTTTTTTTACCTTCATCCGTAGCGAGAAGGTAATATGCAGCAGCGCCTATAGCTATGCCGGCAAGCAAAATGGCGGGGATTTTTGTGTTATTCTTCATTTGAAAAGATTTGAGATGTTAGAGTCAGGACGTTACGCATTATTAAAGCGTGGTGTCTTCCCGAACTTGTTTCGGGATCTTGCATCAGTTTTTTTAATTGTGTTAGTAGAAGCGCTTAAGAAATCTTGTAGTTTATAACTCCTTAGAACTCTCCTTTGATCGAGATTGACAACTACTTTTCCAAACACCTAAATTATAACTAGTCCTCTTCGGCACCATTGCCGCCGTAACTAATTTTCGGAATGTTTTTATCGATCTGCCAACGGCCGGTTCCTTCCTCACCAATCACATCAAACAATTCCAAAACCCGGCGGGCGGTATATTCTTCCTCAACCTGTTCTTTAAGGAACCACTGTACGAACTCAAAAGTTGTATAATCTTTTGATCTCATACATTGATCCGCCAAACGATTTAATTGGCTGGTCACCTTAATTTCTTGCTGTAGCGACATTTCAAAAACACCTCTGAAAGAGTCGAATTCTTGTGGAATATTTATCACTTCAGGAGAAATGGCACGTCCGCCAAGATCATTAATATATTTGAAGATCTTAAGCATATGCCCACGTTCTTCATTCGATTGATTTTCGAGGTAACCTGCACTGCTATCAAAACCATTGCGATTGCAATAAGAGGCCATTGATAAATATACCGCCGAAGAATAGGCTTCAGTCTTTATTTGTTCGTTTAAAAGGAGTTCAATTTCTTCCGAAAGTGATGTCCTTAGTCTGAGAAGATCTTTCATTTGAATAATTTAATTTAAGATGATGATGCTTTCATAGTTAAGCTGCGATCTGAACAGCAAGCGTACAAGCATCATTTGAAAATATTACAATACTAATTTACGATTATAACATTTAATATAGACAAATGTGAGTTGAGGATGTCAATACAGATTTAATCTAATTAAGGCAAGATTAAAATTAGAAAGCCAACGGCTGCAGGCACTCCCAAATTACACCATTGAGTTGCAGTGTAAATTTGGCTCCGGAAAGCAGCTCCTGTAGATTTAAAACCTCTGTCAGCGTTAACGCAAAGCAGCGATCACAATAAGGCGGCATAATTACTGCAACATCGGTGACAGCCAATGAAGAAAAAATCATTTCTTCAAGATCTAGCTGACTTACCCGTTTTATAAAGTCTAAAAAATTGATGGCTTTAAATGAGGTTGATGTTTCTAAATACTCAAGGATATAAGTATTGGTTTTATTGCACTGCGAAACAGACCCGCAACTGGTTCGATACACTTCAATAATATCTATGCAATTTGTCTGTTTCATATTCGAGAGCTCAAAAATACTCATTGTTTATAATTAGTCCAAATAAGATTTAAAATTAAGATGCGAGATTTGAGACATGAGATGTGAGACTTGGCTTCATAAGAAGAATTTGAGTCATGGAGATGTGAGAGATGTACCATAAGAAAGATTTAAGATTTATATACTAATAATGTTAGTATATAACTAAGTTTGTATATGTATGCGATAGTAGATATTGAAACCACAGGAGGGCACGCCGCAGGAAACGGGATTACTGAAGTTGCTATTGTATTACATGATGGTGAAAAAGTTACCCGGCGATACGAAACGCTAATCAATCCCCAAAAAAATATTCCTATTTATATAAGCGCACTTACAGGTATCAGCAATGAGATGGTAATTAAGGCACCTCTTTTTTCGGAAGTTGCCGCTGAAATATTCCTTTTGATACATGATAAAGTTTTCGTTGCTCATAACGTAAATTTTGATTACTCCTTTTTGCGGCATCATCTGGCTGTTTGCGGTTACGAATTGAATGTCAAAAAGCTTTGTACCGTAAGATTGGGTCGTAAGGTTTTTCCTAATCTGATTTCATATAGTCTTGGGAAGTTATGCAAGCAACTGGATATTAGTCATCACAATCATCACCGGGCCGGTGGCGATGCGGACGCAACTACCATCCTGTTTTCCAGAATTCTTTCAAACGATAATGCCGGACATATTTCTCAGTTTTTGAATCGGAACTCAAAAGAGCAATTGCTGCCGCCTAACCTCAAACGTGAAGAATTCGATAAAATTCCAAACACACCAGGTGTTTATTATTTCTATAATCAGAAAGGAATAGTGCTTTATGTTGGCAAAGCTAAAAACCTTAAAAAAAGGGTTAGCTCGCATTTTACTGGTAATAATTCTAATAAGCAGCGGCAGGATTTTATGCGGAATATCTATTCCATTACTTTTCAGGAATGCGGTACCGAACTAATGGCTTTTATTCTGGAAGCGATTGAAATAAAACGGCTCTGGCCGGAGAATAACCGAGCTATGAAGCGTTTCGAACAAGCTTATGGTTTGTTCATGTATGAAGATCAGCGCGGATATCACCGGCTTTTA
>JANMZB010000472.1:0-8544 GCA_031382725.1 Sphingobacteriaceae bacterium
CCTTATGTAATAGCTGCTGATGTTTACGCTGAGCCAAAGCATAAGGGCCAAGGTGGGTGGACATGGTACACAGGTTCTGCAGGCTGGATGTACCAGTTTATTACAGGGTCGTTGCTGGGGCTGGAACTGCAAGGTGATAAACTGATTATAAAACCATGCTTTCCGCTCGAATGGCCATCAGTATCAATCTTATACAAGTATGGAAAATCAACTTATAAAATAAAAGTATATCAAATCGCTGATAAAGTTTCTCATTGGAAAACCAGCAAAGCCATGGGCGATGGAAATGTGATTCAACTTGTTGATACGGGTACCGATACTGAGATTGAGGTATATTGTAATGTATAGCTTGTTCTGTAAAAGCACGACTTTTTAATTGGTTCGGCATTAATCTTTCAGGGGGTAAAAATCCGGATCCATACGATACTCGTTTTGATCCGGTTTTTTTTGCCTAATGTGCTATTAATTGGGTTGTATTTTATTCATAGGCCATAAGTCAATTTCTAAGATCATTGAATTAAAGTACTCAACAAATGGAAGATCAACCCAATAGAACTCCTATTTAGGATCTATTCTTCGATACGCCTCAAGCGTAGCTAAAGCACCCTCCTTACCCGGCTTACTTGTTCCGTGTTCCATGCCTACAAATCCCCTGTAGCCTTTATCGTGCACATGCTGTAGGACGTTCCAGTAATTTATTTCTCCGGTGATGGGTTCATTACGTCCGGGGGTATCGCCAACTTGTATATATCCAATTTCGTCCCATGCGTAATCCAGTGTAGGTAAGAGGTTACCTTCCTGAATTTGTACGTGATAAAAATCAAATAAAACTTTTACACTCGGGCTTTTTACCGCCTTTGCAAGTGCATAAGCCTGGGGAATTGTATGAAGAAACATATTGGGATGGTTAATCTTATGATTCATCGATTCCATTACCATTACGATGCCGTGAGGTTCGTAAATATCGGCAATCCGTTTTAACAAATCTATCGCGTTAGCCAGCTGAAAATCCCAGGGCAGTTTAGGGTCTAAAACGCCTAGCACATTATGAATGAATTTAGTATTCATTCTTTTTGCTATCTCTACAGATGCCCTTACATCAACTAATACTTTTTCACGAAGTGCGGCATCGCGGCCGGCGAAGGTAACATCAGAAAAAGTAAGTGTACCCACAAACTGACCAAACTCCATTCCCAATTTTTGCAAAGTTTTGCTGATGTTCTCTTGCTCTTGCACCGGCCGGCCTTTTAAAAATGTATTCTCCCAGGCAGTAAAACCCTGGTCGTGTCCCCATTTAATCTGGTCTATTGGATCCTTGCCCGCTGCTCCAGAAAATATTCCGAACTCGGGGGAAAACTTCATGTTGAATTTCTTCGCTTTCCCCTGTTGATGGGTGGTTGCCAAGGCCTCAAAAGCACTTAACCCTGAAACCGTTGCAGCACTAGCTGCAATAAGGCTATTCATTAAAAACTGACGTCTTTCCATCGTTAAATTCTTATCTTAATATCGATTGGTCTTTTTCCGGGTCTTGGTCCTGTCCTAAAATGAAGGCCATCAAATCGGCCATTTCGCCCTCTGTTAATAGTTTATCGAGTCCGGGAGGCATCACAGAAACATTTACAATGTTCATGGACACTATTTCGTTTCTCGGAATGCGGATTGAAGTTTGAGGCGAAGTGCCGAGCAAAATGGCATCGGGAGCTTTCTCTTTAATGATACCGGTATACTCGTTTGTCTTCGTTTTTATGAGATAGGTTTCGTACTCGCGGACAAAACCTGCGCTAGGATATACTATAGCCTCCAATAAGTCGTGAGCAGAACGGTCCCGCTGAATAGAAGTCAAATCCGGCCCCAACTTACCACCTTCAGGTCCGATTGTATGGCAGCTAGAACAAATAGCTTTCCCGAAAAAAAGCACTCGGCCCCGCTCCATATCGCCGTTGGGGATATTTTTTTCCATCGCCTTAAGTCTCTCGAGCCGGGCCCCCCGCACTGTTTGTAATTTTGCAAACAGCTTTTCTACCTCGGGTTTAACTTCATCAGGGTACTTAGCGAATACTGTTTTTAAGTTTTCCTCATTATAACTGTCGAGTCCTGGAGAATTTCGAAGTGTATTGGCCAGAGCCTTACCTATAGTTTCGGAGTGAGTACCTGCAAACAATGGAACGAGTCGGGGAAGGATAAATGCATCCGCCCGAGGCAAATAATCTGTCGCCAGCTTCGTCAATTGCTCTTCCGAAAGTTTTCCCTGAGCCAACACGGTTGCCGCTTGCTGGCGCACCGGAGCTTCGGTTTTGTTATTCAGGTGGCTGTATAAAAAATTAAATTGTTCAGTAGAGATTTGCGGTTCCGACTCCAGTATCGCGGCCACGGCTTCAAGCCTTAAACTTTGTGGATTGCTTTCATTTTGTGATACTTGAGTAAGCTGCGGAGAAAGCGACTTGATTTTTCTCAATCGAACCAATTCTAAAGCTTTAGCTTGAACTAAGGCATTTCTTACCATCAGTTGTTTCCCGATTTGGTCAATCCAAATAGCAGGCAATTCCTTTACATCCGATCTGCCCATCGCATCCATTATAAAAAGCTTTTGAGCTGAAGTGCCTAAAATAAGCTGTTTGTTCATGAATTCCTGCATCCCTTTGTCGGCCGAAAATGAAACAAGAATATCTCCAAACAATTGCTTTTCTTCTGCCGAAAGTGCCGTTCCCTTAAATCGGGTTTCTAAAAAGGAAGCCATTTCGCCCGCCCATTCGGGATGATGAGAAGCAATCCAAAGCGCAGTTTTTTTCAAATCGGGGTTCTTGCTTACCAAAAATGGTGTTAGTTGGGAAGCTTTTAAGGTCGACTGAGGAATTTGATCCAAAGCGATTAAAGCAACCTTTCTTACTTCTGGAGAAGGATTTGTAAGCGCTGACTGAATCAGGCTCTTTTGATTTAGAGTGATGAGCGCATATATGATTGCATGCTCAACAAAGCGGTCCTTATTGCCTTTCGCAGCCGATAAGAGGGCAGGAACGGCTGCTTTATTTCCGATTTGGCCCAGCGCGGTTGCCGCTTGCCTGCGAACCGCCGGGACGTCTTTCCCTACAAGCTCGATTAGTTTTCCCACAGCAGGTGCGTAGCGTGCAGTTCCTAAAGCTCGTGCAGCTGCTACTCTTACCTGAAGACTTTTATCGCCAAGAGCGGTAGAGACTCCTGCTAATGCTTCCTTTGTGCCGATTCCCGCAAGAGCAAAAACTGCTTTTGTTCGTGCATCGGCAGAGGTTGAATTTTTAAGCGTGGTTGAAAGTGCGTTTACTCCATTCGCACCCTGGTCCATCATTGCATGAACGGCACGGTCTCTAACCAGAGGTCTCGAATCGTTCAACAGTTTTACAATGTTTACGGCAGATAACGAAGCCCAGTTAATTTGATTCCCATAAGGGTCGGCTACTTTTACAACTCCTTTTTTACGAACCCGGTATATTGCCCCTTGTAGTTCGGGTTTTGATACCTGCGAAAGCGGACAGCCTTTGATGAACCATCCTCCGGTTTCTACAACCAGCACACTGCCGTCGCCATCTTCCAAAACATCGGTAGGGTGGAAGTCTTCGTCATCCGAGGAAAAGAAAACTTCATCTTCAGTGCGAAACGATGCCCCATCTCTAAAAAGTTTGTGCCGTATTATCCGGTGGGTATTAAATTGAGCGCTTAACAGATTGTCTTTAAAATCACTCCCGAAAGCCGCGTTTCGGTACCGATAAACACCCGCCGGGGCTACTCTTGAATATTTTGAAACCACCGGCAGTAACTCACCTGTTCTTATTAGCCTATCTCTCGAAATATTTCGGTTCGGCTTAGGATACACACCGCCCTCGGTCCAGTATACCAGTGCGTCCCGCTGACCGGCTTGCGGCTCGGTAAAGTACGTTTCCGTTCCTATTGTTTCTCCGGCTTCAGTGAACGTAAGTTCTACGGGGTTATTCATCCCACCTGCCGAAATCCATTCCAGCTTAGAACCGTCAGGTTTAAGTCGCCAGATTCGGGCAGTTTCACATTTCAATCGTTCTCCTTCTTTTGTTGTTACATCGAAGCCCATAATGGCACTGCTTAGATACAGCCAACCGTCGGGCCCCATAAAAGGACCAATTAAACTGTTTGCATTTACGTTCAGCGTCCATCCGGTAAGTAAAACTTCACGTTTATCGGCTTTGCCATCGCCATCTGTATCGGTAAATTTTAATAAGTCGGGGGCCGAAGTAGCATACAAACTTCCTTTATAAAAAACGCCGCCCTGCGGGAAACCAACTTTATCGGCATATATCGTGCTTTTTATCATATATACCGTCTCCGTTCATATCCTCCAACATATTAATGCGGAATTGAGGATTCTTCAGCGCATCTTCTGTTTGATTATAAACATCTCCTATTGATTCAAAAACAAATAACCGCCCCGTTTCATCCAGCGTACTAAACATGGGGAAATCTACAAGATCGGGGCTTGCAGCCATTTCTACTGTAAAACCTTCGGGCACTTTAATTTGGTCGAGACGCTCTTTATATTCAGCATTGGGCCGATTGGCTACTTTTTTAAAAGACGAAAAATATACTACCGGAATTAAAACAAGCGACAACACGAAAATTATTCGAAGGAGTTTATTGAATAGGTTCATTTGGTTTGGGGAGCTATTGGTATAGTAAAAAGAAAGTTTCTCTAAACTTTATCCGCCTTGTTTAAAAGGAAGACCGGTTACATTAATAAATGTACAGATAAAACGGAACTCAATGTCAGGCGATGGAATGCGAAAAAGACAAGAATGGTAATTTTTTTATTACTGATATTATTTTTCAAGGCAAGGTGTATAGCCGCTTTCCGTTGGTAAATTAAAGATGCTGTAATTTTCGATAATAGACCAAATGCATAAGCATCTTAATAACTTAATAAATACTTAAGCATAAGTTTATACCATCACTGTAGCTTTAAACTTGTAAAAATTTCTCTGCCTTTAACATAACGGACTTATAGAGGTGCCCTTAATATAAAAAATGTTCGGCATTGAGAAGTTAAAATTCAGTGTGATAAATGTGAGAAATTAGTTCTTATCACAAATCTCCAATGCTACGTTTTAAAGCTAATACACAAATCTAATGGAAACTACTCAGGCAAAACTTCACCAGTCATCACGCGGCTTAATGATGATGAGCGAATCGGATTATCCATTCGAATACTTCTCTTTGGCAGAAAGCGAGCACAATGTAAATAATATTTTTATGCTATCAGGCAAGCTGCATGGTCCTGTAGAAATCATCACGTTGGAATATCTCTTCAGGAACATGATGAAAGTATATCCCGATTCATCGGAAGAGGAAGAGGAAGAAGCCGAAAGGTTTCAGAATTTAATGAACATTATAAATTCAGAACTGAATTTTATTAAAGTTTATCTGATCGGAATAATGAAGGTGGACGTCTACATTGCAGGAGTTTCGAGAGAGGGATTTGTTGAAGGGCTGAGAACAAAGCTTATTGAGACGTAGGCTTAGATTTCTTACTCCATCAAAATGACAAGGTGCTTATGGGCTTTATTTAAAACGACGATAACATTTTTAAGCGTTTTTTCATTGGTATCCTAATTATTCACCTGAATATTTTCTGCCTGGCCTATATAATCTTCCAATAAATAAACCGATACATATTTCGCTACTTTTCCGCTTCTTTTCAGGCAAAAAGTATTCAATAGCTTTATAGAAGAAAATTGTGAGTTGTAGGCTCCTTGTACATCTTCCGGATAATTGCTTGGTACAATACATATAGCATTTTCGCCCCTGGTAATTTCTGAGCGATATTTGTTTAACCAGGCATAATGGTGCAGGTCAATCAGGCTTCCTAAACCTATAACCTGTGCATTTAATGGCCTCGCAACATAGTAATCAATATGTGCCGCCGGGAACCATTTATTGCATACTATTTTTAAGGACGGTGCTTTTGTTAAATCTTCCCGCTGTTTAATGTAACTTGAAAATTGGCTTTCAAATTCCTGCCATCCCCACATATCGAGCGTAAAGTCATTTTTTCCGTAATTGTTGAGTTCATGTTTTCCCATAGTTCCAGGATAAAAATTTATGATGAGCAGGCCGCAAATAGTAATTGTTAATATTAGTGAGATGCTTGCTTTTAATACAAAGGGGTAAATTTTGCCGAAGGATTTGGCGATGTAGTCGAGATACGCCGCAGCAACAAAGCTTAATGTTAAAAAACCAGGACCACTCCAATGTGGCAGAACATTATTGAATAAAGAAATAAAAGTAGTTATCAGGATTATTGGCAATCCTGTAAACAGGATAAACCGGTTAAACTTCATACTTAAATATTTCCGGGTGTATTTATTTAAGGCTACAACTGTGAGTAATACATTTATCGGATTGTTATAGAAAATCTGACCCAAAAAGGCCTGGAAAAATGTTGTTAGATTCAGCAAGGGCTTCTCAGTATTTACTCTATTACTATGGAAATTCCAGGTAATAAAATTATTCTCGATGTTCCAAAAAATTACCGGACTAAATATAAGAACAGAAATAAACGCGGCCAGGTATAAGCTAGGTTGCATAAGTAGTTTCCGGTTGAAAACAAGAATGTAGCCTCCCAGTCCGAACCATAAGAAAATGCCATGAATCTTACACAGCATACATAATCCTGCAAAAACTCCATAAAGTATCCAAAGTTTTAAAGGTGCAGTATTTGTGGTTTGCTGAAGCAGAGATGATTTTCAACCCGATGAATAAAGCAGCAAGCCAGAAAACTATTTGGGGGCTGTCGGGCAAAATAAATACACCGGCAATTATGCTGGAATAAATACTTGTATTATACAGAACCGCTGCGAATAAACCAGTTCTCTCATTTCGTATTAACGTACCAATTTTATAAGTAAGTACGGTTCCTATTCCGGCGCATATAATAGCACCTAACCTTACAAATAACTCTTGTTGCAGCCACAGATTAAGTGTGGTAAAACGTATCAGGAATGCAACACCCGGTGGGTGGTCAAAGTAATTGCTCTGAAGATGCAGGGCATAAGTGTAATAGTAAACTTCATCATTTCCAAACTCCAGAAAGCCTGCTAGCAATAAGCGAATTCCTAAACTTATTAAAAGGAGTGCGGGTAGCGGTTTCATCTAAAAGTTGAAATAATTATTGGCCGAAAAATTCCATAAAAACACACAGCCTATAGCCAGTAGTTTTGAGAGATAAAATTTCATTGCCAGTTTCTCGGTTAGGAGGTAAATCAAAAGGTTATTTAAGGCGAGACCAATAAGCGCAAAAACCGCAAATTTTATAAAGAAGAAATATGCACCTTGCTTATTTCCAGAATCGAACGTCCAAAAATAATTAAGAAGAAAGTTATTGACTACCGCAACAGAAAAGCCGATGGTGTTGGCCGCGTACTTATTAATCTTGAATTTTTCTTTGAAAAGCCAGGTCAGACTAAAATCAATGGCCATTCCTATAATTCCAACTACTCCAAATTTAATAATCTTTTGAAGTAGTTCCATTTAGGTAACTGCGGCCGGTTCTTGCTTTTTCCAGCGACGACTTTTGCGCCTCTTCCTGTTAAGGAAGGGTAGTTTAACGTATATCGCTTTTTTACCCTGAACAAAAACACACATTACAAAAATCCAGGCACCAGCCAGGCAAAAACCTATAGTTCGGTGAAACATGGTCATTGGTATATCAATCCCGGCAGTTTGTTGTGCCGTATTTAATTGAGAATAGAATACCGGATTAAGAAAGATATTTGTTCCGTTTGGATAAGTAATAACGGCACGGGCGTAATGGTCTTTCGGTTTTAAAATGTAATTTGCTTTAGCGGTATTAGATAATGTTTCAAGTTTACGACCGTCTTGCCCTATAAAACTTATTTCAGATGCCTTGCTATCCATTTGAAGGCTTATGGTATCTCCGCGTAACGCCAGCTTCGTCAATTTTGGAATAGAATCGTGATGCTGCGACAATCCTATAATTACGCCATAACTCTTGCCTGACTTTAATGCGCTTAATACCTCTTTTGGGTTTTGATGGTTGGCATTAACAAACGTGCACATACGACCCAAACGTTCTTTTCTTATTACATTATGGATATCGTCGTTACCTACAATAAAAACCGGTTTTCCGGCAGATAATGCCGCATCCCATTGAGGGAAAGATGTTCCTGCAGGATTTAGAACTTCCATACAGTGATAATTGCTGAGGTAAGCCAGATCTTTTCCCTCGTATCCTTTTCTCATCGCAGGATGATTTAGGATAACTACCGCATTGGAATCTGCCGAAAGGGAATTTAAGATATTTTGTTTGTTGCTGAGTGTTTGGGGTAGGATATAATCAAGCCAGCACACTTTCTCACTCCCCAAAACCAGCTGATGAGTTTTAAGGATATTATATCCATGCTCATAAGCGGGTATATAGTTTTTTTGAGATATGCTTGCCGTATCTACCGAATGATAGTTTGATACACAATGGATGCGGTAGTTAAGAGAGTCGTAAGCATGATGAACATCCGGAGAAGTTCCCTC
>JANMZB010000494.1:0-1029 GCA_031382725.1 Sphingobacteriaceae bacterium
CGTATACCGTAGGGGTATCATACACTGTTCCTGTATCGACCTGGATTCTACTCATTACGGGAAACTACTCTAAGTTTATACTATAACGTGTAACTTTATATGCATTACTAATATCAGGGTGTTAAATATAGTGAGCTACCAGTTATTAAATACTTTTGCACGATAAGTTCGGACATTTTTGTACAAGTTCCGGTCAGCATATGACACATTTACAGTGACGTTACGCAAAAACTAACTATACCAATCGATTTGTCAGGATTTTATCTTTTCAAGTACGTAGTTAAATATTTTGACAGATACATGTACATACACTGTTAATCAGATTCAAAAGCGTAGCTTTTGAGTTTGTCAAATCTATTAGTTATTAAGTACTAGTAGTACCGTTCCTACATTGGTTTTACGGACGCAACAACGAACATTTTTGTAAATCGGAATCCTCGTACACTCAGTACTATAAATCCCTTCCACATTTGTGTCTAGTACAAAATCCATGTACAAAAATGTTCGTTAATGAAAAATGAAGAAATCAAACTACCTGTCGAAGGGGAAGTCTCTTTTCAGTATATTTTAAGCAGCCAATTGACAAATAAGTTTGACTAATGGATACTCCGTATCATAAACATATAATATTCATTATTTGATTTTCATTTCATCCATGATAACAAGTAATTCTTGCCCATTCCACAAAAATGTCCGAGCTAATTGGCAAAAGTAAAGCATCGTGCAAAAGTATTTATTAACTGGTACTCTATGGATACCCCGGTATCCTTCGGTCATTTCATAATGTCTTATTCGAGGTACCAGGCTTCCTACGGTACTCGGTTGCGCTTCTCGGTACGCTATAGACTTTACCCCACCGCGGTAACCTTCTCGTCGTACCAATACCGTCTCCACGTGTGTCATACCCCGTACGTACCTAGGGTACCCGTACCAATCCGGTTTCTCCCTATTAAAGAAGCCAGAAGAGTTCGTGGACACACTGATGATCCTTGCGGCTGCAGTAGTTATGCCGGAAATTGAGGTGATACG
>JANMZB010000530.1:0-17006 GCA_031382725.1 Sphingobacteriaceae bacterium
GCCTGCTCTCCTAATTGACCCTCAGAACCTACCTGACGAGCTACCCGTGTTACTTCCTGTGTAAATAAGCGCAGCTGCGAAACCATGCCGTTAGATTCTTTTGCAATCCGCAAGAACTCTCCTTTTAATGGCTGACCGTTAATTTCTAATGGAACCTCATTAGATAAGTTACCGTTCGCAACCGATTTAATCAGTCCGGCAATTTCTAATGTTGGATAGGTTAAATCGGTAATCAGATTATTGAGGGATTTTACACCAACAGCATACTCACCTTTGAAATCGGGTAAGTCTATACGTTTAGAAAGATTACCCTTCTGACCAATGGTTCTTTCTGCGGTGCAAATTTCATTTACCAAACGCTCATTTATATCAATAATATCATTGATCACTTCACAGATTTTCCCACTGATACCAGCTTGAGTAATAGGAATACGCAGATTGAGTTTTCCATTTTTAACCTGGGAAAGAATTTTTAAAAGTTCTTTCAGATCGAGGGATTCGTCCTCATGCGCGGTTCCGTTTAAGGCAGGTTTTCTGGTTGGTTTTTTGATTAAAGTGTCTAGATAATCTTGTTCCATTGTTGGGAGATTTAAAAGTTTAGGACAAACGTTAGTACTGGCCTGAAATTGTTAGGTTGAGTATTTGGGTTGAGTTGGAATTGACGTGATTCGGAGGAAGTAAAAAAAGGATCCTGCCACTTAAAAGTAGCTTAACGCCTCTTAATAACCATAAAGAGCAACAAATGATTTCCCTCAATTCTATAAATATATAGATCCCCAATTCTGTTATTGCAAGAACAAAGTAAGTTTTTTACAATAAAAAACCAATCAACATCCTCACATTTTTGAATAAAAGGGGTATAATTAATATGCTTTTAACTGCAAGAACTAATACACAACATCGGTAGTTATTTTTTTGTTTTTCGAAGAGAAAAAATTTTCTTTATAAGGCATTTAAATAAAACACGATTTACCGAAATAGAGTTATAAGAGAAAACTTATCTTATGAATTCTATAGCGCTCGAAAACCAGGAACAACTGGATAACATAAAATCTGCTGAAGGTTATTCGGTTATATTTAAACATAATACTACCTGCCCCATTAGCAAAAACACCCGGGCAGATTTTGAAAAAAATGCTGATCTGCTACCTAACGAAACCAACGTATATTTTCTGGATCTGCTCACTTATCGTGATATTTCAAACTCCATTGCAGAAAAATTTGATGTTAAACACGAGTCTCCGCAATTATTGGTGATTAAAGATGGTGAGTGTAAGTTTCATCAGTCACTTTATGATATTTCAGCAGAAGATGCAGCTCAGGCTATTAGTTCTATTTAGAAGATTCGCTGTACGAAAGCTTAATCGAACTAATGCGAAAGTTTCTACAAAAGCTCTTACGGGAACCGGTCAGTAAAATTGCCGATAAATACTCGACACGACCGGATAAAGCACTCGTTCATGAATCACTGACGAAGCTTTATCAGAATATTTTAAATGATCCTGGAAAGAAAGGCCCGGTAATTCCATTCGATCATACAACTCGCTTTATCATTTTCTCAGATCAGCACAAGGGCGCAAAAAATGGCTCGGACGATTTCGCTTTCGCTGAAAAGAATTACCTGACCGCTCTCCAATATTACAATGAACAAAACTATCACTTTGTGAACCTTGGAGATTCAGAAGAACTCTGGGAGAACAACATCCTCAGTGTGAAAAACCATCATACAGCATCTTTTGAGGCTGAAAAATTGTTTTCAAATCGTGAAGCATATCTCAAGGTATTCGGCAACCACGATTTGTACTGGGATAATGATCCATTGGCGAGTGTAGTTCTGGAAAGTATTTTTGGTATGAGCCTTAAAACCTATGAAGGCGTTATTCTGCAAACCGTTGTAGATGGCAGTCCCCTAAATATATTTCTCACTCACGGCCATCAGGGGGATAAACAAAGCGACGGAAATTGGTTTAGTAAGTGGTTTATATCAAACGTTTGGGCACCTTTACAAATTTATCTGGAACTTAATTTAAACACACCGGCTTACGATAGTAATTTGAAGACTGTACACAATCAATATATGTATGAGTGGGTGGCTCCACAAAAAAATGTTTTGTTGATAACCGGCCATACGCATCAACCTGTTTTTGTGTCGTTAACCTATTTAGAGCGATTATTCAGCAGATTGCGAAAAGCTGAACAGGATAAAGATGCTTCTGTGATTGAAAAACTTAAGGCTGAAATTAAAATCAGAAAAATAACTGAAAATACGGTTACCAGCTTTTCGGCACATGAACCTACCTATTTCAACACCGGCTGTTGTTGCTATAACGATGGTGATATTACCGGTATCGAAATTGGGGATGGTTTTATACGATTAATTAAATGGGAATATAATAAAGCTAATGTTTCGGAAAGATCTGTGTTGGAAGAACTGCCGCTAACCGAACTATTCAAGAATATACTCCCTAAGAATATGGTTTAATTCGCAATAAGCGGATTAAAACAACTTATATCCAATGCTAAAATTGAACAGTCTCAATTTAGTGTCTTCGTAACCAGGTCGGCTAATTGAAGTTAAGCCGTGCTCATATCGCAAATCAAAAGAGAGTTTCTTTACATCCAAACCTGCTCCAAACTGCCAGGCAGTAGCCTGATCCTTATAATTAAACTTAGATACATTAGTTGCCGCCCCCGAGAATGTTTGCTCGTCGCTGGTAATAAAAGAAATAACCGGACCAGTATTTAATCGGCCACCAATTCCGGCTAATCCAATTTTAGTCCCGATCAGGATTGGAACGTCGACACTTGTAAAATCTACACTTAGCGTCTGTCCGGTTTGATCTTTAACATCTGTTGTTTTTACCGTATAATATAGTTCGGGTTGTATATGAAGTCCTAAAGCGCCTGCTCTGGCCCAAATTCCAACTAAATAGCCCGCACGATTACTGCTTTCTAAACTCTGCTGACTGGCAAACTTGGTAAGATTTGTTCCGGCTTTTATCCCCAAATCAAAACTCGGGATAACCTGCGCACTTGCAACTGCTGATAAGAAAAGGACTGTTGAAAGTAAAATAGCTTTTTTCATAATGGTTATTATAAGAGTGTCGTTTGGAAAATCCAAATGGTCTGCTAAAATGGCTTAACAAAGATATATTCATTTTGTGGTTAAATCGGCGGATTTATTTTCAATTTTCCTATCATAAATGTTGCAAAACAGGTAGTTATAACTCCATGATTCTGTAACTCCTACCACCAGCTTACCGTAAAATCTAATAAATCAATTTTATTTTGGACTTGAAAAAGACAGGAAGTATTATAGCCGCCGGATTGCGCTATTTTATTTCGCTAATCGCATTTGTCTCCTTTCAATACCTGCCTGCGTTCTCGCAACAGGAAAACTATGCTTGGTTAAATCTTTACACCCGTACACGCCCCGTACAAACTACCTTATCACAAGAAAACATTTCTTTTTTTAGTACACAAGCAATTGATTACGAACACAAAAATTCGATTTTCAGCTCAAATACAGTCTTTGTTGATTGCGGCGAAGGTGGTTCAGCTGTTAATCCGGTTGCCACGCCATCAACAGAGCCTGGAGGAAGTGCCGTTTCGCCTAATACCAAAGTATTAAACCCTGAGCTTGCTTATGATGCCAGCGAAAGCACTTACTCTACTATTTATATGGATGAGCAGCAAAAAGGTGTCCAGTTGTCACAGTTTATCCTATTCAATAATCCAGGTCAATCCACCGATCAGGTGAGATTGAAATTGTCTCTAACCGGAGACCTTTTAAACGACAATGATTACACTGTTACACTTCAGGGATTTATGGGTTCTACAGCTGTTGGTTCGCCCCTGCCTATCACCACAGGCCTTACTACCAACCAATATCAGTATTTCATTACCCCTGGAGCAACGTTTGACAGGATTAAGATAAACATCCTTACAAATAATAACGGGAACAAGAAAGCACAAATTAATGTACATTATGTAACTTTAATTGCACCTCCGCCCGTGTTCCCGGGCTCCACAACAATAAATGGACAAACCACCAGTACTGCAACTCAATGTGAGGGATCTGTGGTTCTTGGCATAACAAATCCAGACGCAAACTATGTTTATAAATGGTATGATTCAGCTAATACATACCTGTCAACTGGAACAACTTACTCCCCACCTATAGCCACCGGAACCTATGTTTACTACGTTGAGGCCTCTCGTGGAACGACTTGTCCTAGTTCTGCACAGCACCAAATTAATTTAACAGTAAACCCAAAGCCTCAAACACCTTCTATAGCATTAAATTAAGATAAATAAAGAATATGAAAACTAAGCCGTACCTAAAAATTTTACTCTTCGCAGCCTTGTTTATTCAGGGAAATGCGTTTGCTCAAACGTACCCGGTATATCTCTGCGGTAATGCGACAGTAATACTTAAGCCAACCCTTGTAACTATTAATACGGGGGAGCAGATTGTTTGGGTAGAAACCACCAGTGGATCGGATGTTCAAGTACAATCCGGCACAACGCAGAATTACACTACGCCAACAAACTTAACGGTAGGTGAACATTCTTACAAAGTCTACATTATTTCTGCTGCACCAAACAGTTGTCCGGGAGACGCATCAGCTATTTACAAGATTTATAAGCTTCCCACATCTACGCTTACACTAGCTACCGCTTCATTACCTCGTTATTGTGAAAATGCAGGGTTAAATTCAACAATGGTTGCTACATCTGCACCAGCCTCTTCACTTCCGACAGGAGTATCCTATAACTATACATGGACAGCTACAAAAGATGGAGCTAGCATTGCGTCCAGTTCAGTTGGATCAAATGCAACTAGCGGACTTACTAATACTTTCACTGTTAACACAACAACCCCGGGATCTTATGCTCTTACTGTAGCAGCCAATTATGAGGTACCGTCAGGTAGCACTTTAAAATCTTCGGACAATGCTGGCTGCTCGGAACCTGCAAGCGCTACAAACACAGTTGTTGTTGCACCTAAACCAGGACAACCAACCATTGATTTTCAGTAATCAAATATGACGATAATGAACACGACTTAATTCAATTCTGGCACAATCAGATAAATCTGATTTTAATATAATGTATAAGGCTATCATAAGGAGGAGAAGGCTGATTTTATTACTGATTCTGATCAGTACGGCTACTGCTTTTGCTCAGAAGACGGCTAATAAAATATTACAAAGTATTGAAATAGAGTCAGGAAAGTCAATATCATTGAGGGCAAAGGCTGATAACGGCAGCTCTTTCCAATGGTTTAAAGATGGTATTTTAATTACTGGAGCAACAAATTCGATATATACTACATCGGAAAGTGGCATATATACTGTGATAGCCTACAGTATTGCAAACTGTAATTCTATTATTTCAGAGCCTCTTAAAGTGTCCTATTATAATGAAGCCAACCTAACCATCTTAAAAAAATCCGACAAAAACATCACCCCGGTAAACACCCCGTATGAGTATCTGATTAAGGTAACGAACCAAGGACCGGGAAAAGCAACAAATATTGTGGTTAGCGACGTTTTACCAGATGGATTAATGTGGAAAGAAGCATCAATATCTAATTCGGGAACAGTTAATTACAACTCCGATTCAAAAACATTAACCTGGAAAATGGATTCCCTGATCACAACACAAAGTTCGGAGATACGGTTTACAACAGAATCGGTTAACCCTGGTGAAGTTACAAATACAGCAACAGTATTTGCCAACGAATCAGACACAGATTTGAGCGACAATTCTTCAACTGATAAAAAAACAATTACAGATCTCTCCATACCAAATGTTTTTACGCCAAATGGCGATGGGGTGAACGACCAATTTGAAATCAGGAACCTTAACATCTATAAGGAAAATAAGATCTCCATAATAAACCGCTGGGGAAACGCGGTCTTTGAGATGAAAGACTATAATAACCTCTGGGATGGAAATGGCCTTGATGAAGGTACCTATTTCTATGTACTTGAGGTTAAAAATGCTTCGGGTGACTGGAAAGCATTTAAAGGATACATTACACTATTGAGAAAAACTACTTCTGCAACTAAATAGCGTGAGAAAGATGAGACGGGTAATTATTCTGCTAAGCATATTTTTAAAGAGCTTTCTCTGCATGGCTCAGCAAGATGCGCAGTTTAGTCAGTATATGTTTAACGGTTTGTACATCAATCCTGCATATGCGGGTTATAAAGAACAAGCCAATATTCACTCCTTCTACCGTTCGCAGTGGACGGGCTTTTTAGGAGCACCGCAAACCATGTCTTTAGCCGGCGACATGGTACTAAATGAAGGGAATGTGGGCGTAGGCATACTACTTTCTAACGATTACACCGGAGCACAAAGCAACTTTTCGGCTTATGCAAATTATGCCTATCGGTTACAACTGAACAAAGACGAATTTTCAAGACTTTCTTTTGGTTTAGCTATTGGCGTAGTACAGCAAGGAATTGACGGTGACAAACTTACCTCTAACGATCAGGATCAATTCGTCCCGATAGGAAAACCCACAGAAACCTTTCCGGATGCCCGCATAGGAGTATTTTATTCTACACCAAAAGTATTCGCGGGCTTTTCTGCTGATAATCTAATAGCAAGCAGATTTCAGGCTCGGAATCGTTCAACCAGTGTGCTGTTACCAAAAATTAATCGCCATTATTATCTTTCTGCCGGAGCTTTGTTTCCGGTGAGTTATAACGTTAAGTTCAAACCAACGTTTTTACTAAAAGACGATGCTCAAACATATACCAGCTTAGACGTCAATGCGTTCGCGTTATTATACGATAGAATCTGGATTGGTGCATTTTACAGAACCGCGGTAACACTTTATAATAAACCACACCTGGATGCCGGTTTACAGAAAAAAAATGGCATTGGCTTAATAACAGATTTATATGTAAATCAAAATCTCAGATTTGGCTATTCATTTGATTACTCGCTTTCAAAACTAAGAAACTACAACTACGGCTCCCATGAAATTTCTATCGGCTTTGCCTTGAGTCCGAGAAGAAAAGAAGGTCCGCAGTGTTATTTCTAAATAATCTTCCCTCGGTATTTACCCCTTCCCCCGAACTGAAACATTTTTAGATTTTATCGGTTTTTTCATAAAATCTTCCTATGAAACTATTGGCACTATTCGTTTTATCTATTTTTATAACTTCTTGTAATAACAATTCCGGAAATGTTCTAAGTAATGATACTACAATAAATCTTATCGAAATCAAAGCTACAGATTTATGCTTCCAACGATTAGAAGGAACTGCAAATCAAGATACTACAACAATAAATTTAAAAATTGCCGCCGATGAGGTTGATGGAGTAATGAATAGCGTGCCCAAAGAGAAAGATTCCCGCAAAGGGACCCTTAAAGGACAAAAACATGGCGATGTAATTAAGGCATTATGGTCGTTTAAGCAGGAAGGTAAAGATGATACCCTTAGCGTTGAATTCAAGCTGACAGAAAACGGATTATTACAGAAAACCTTCGAGATTGATAAAATTACCCAAAAACAATTTTTATCTGCGAAATCCAGGTTTTCAGTGCCTTTTAAGAAAATAGCTTGTAAATGATTTCATCTACCTGGAAACTTATTAATTGGATAAAAAAACGTTCAATGATCTTCGCTCGAACTGGCATTATAATTCAAACCCGGCGTTAACCAATAAAGCAATATCACTCTTGAATACCGGTAATTAATTGGTGAAAGCAAAATGATAACCGGAAAAATAACGCAGATGTACAAAATCGGATCTTCCAGATTGCCTGTAACAGCGTAGGTTAGCATAGCAGCCGTTAGCATTTCAATAACATTCATAGCATAGCTGATAAACATGGCTACGTAAAAGTAACCCGGTTCGCGTTCAAACTTCAAATTGCAATGCGGGCAATTGTCGTTCATTTTTTGAAGTTTAAAACCATATAAACTGGTTGAAAACATATCACCTCTACGGCATCTTGGGCATTTCGATTGTAGTGCTGCAGTTAATGCAGATTGAACGGTTTTACTTTTTGAAATGTCAGATAATCCCATGTTTTGTAGTGTTGGCCTAAAGCTAAAAATCATTTGTTAATAATTTATATTGTTGTCCGCTCTTTGCCGCGGGGGCAACCTACTTTTTTCTTAACAAAAAAGTAGGCAAAAAGTCAAGAAAAGAAATATGCTTCCACGACACAGACAAAACACCCTGGCCCGCATTTTTTCGAATTCTTAATTATTTTCAATGGCTCTCAAGAGGGCTTTGCCGTTCTTTTCGGTCCCACCCGCCTGGATTTCACGGTTAATCCAATCGCTTAACACGCGTTAATTAATAATACTTTTCATTAACGATAGTATTTTGAATTTACATCTCACCGAAATATCATCCTTTTAATTCCCTCCAACTTTTAAGCCTTTGGTTGGTTGATAGTGCGATGGATGATAGATCAGTTAAAAGTCCCGGTAAATTAAACAGGATGTTTTTGACTTTATTTGATGTTGGTCAGTTTGTAATGCGTTTTTTTAAGGAGGGATTTATGCCGCCTTACGAATTCAAAGAACTGATTAACCAGTGTTATAATATTGGTTACCGATCGCTATTGCTTATTTCGACAACCGGTTTAATAACAGGGATGGTTTTTACAAAACAATCCAGGCCATCGCTGGCGGAATTTGGAGCTACATCATGGTTGCCATCGCTCGTAGCTATTGCCTTATTAAGAACTCTCGCTCCGCTACTTACTGGTTTAATCGCAGCAGGGAAAGTAGGATCGAGCATTGGCGCCGAGTTAGGTTCAATGCGGGTTACCGAACAGATCGATGCTATGGAAGTATCAGCAACAAACCCTTATAAATTTCTGGTAACTACGCGAGTGTTGGCCGCAACAATCACTATTCCTATTCTTACATTTTATACGGCCCTTGTGGGGATGTTTGGCGCCTTATTGAATGTAACCTTCAGTGAAGGAACAAGTGTTAAAGCGTTTTTTCAGTCATCATTAGAATCAATCACCTTCCTGGATATTACGGCATCTACCATTAAAGCCATCATTTTCGGATTTACGATCGGCATGGTTGGCTGTTACCAGGGATATAATTCATCTAAAGGAACCGAGGGCGTTGGCAAGGCGGCAAACTCAGCAGTGGTAATTGCCATGTTCCTTATCTTTTTAGAAGAAGTAATTTCTGTACAGTTTTTCGCCTTATTCAGACCGGTTTAATATGGAGCAAAAAACGCCAACGGATAAAAACAAAGAGCGGGTAATTGAGATCAAAGGGCTTAATAAGTCTTTTGGAAACCTTGACATACTCAGACAAGTTGATCTCGAGCTTTACAAAGGGGAGAACTTGGTTGTGCTGGGGAAATCGGGTACGGGGAAATCGGTATTAATAAAAATTATTGTGGGATTGTTAAGGCCTGATAGCGGACAAGTATTAGTGCTCGGACAAAACGTCGATCAAATAACCTATAAAGAGCTTTTGGCATTGCGATTAAAGGTTGGTTTCTCTTTTCAGAACAGTGCGCTATACGACAGTATGACCGTTAAAGACAACCTGGAGTTCCCCTTAGTTCGCAACAGAAGAAATTTAACTAAAGCAGAAAAAAACAAAGCTGTTGATGAAATCCTGGACGCAGTTGGTTTATCACAAACGCTGAACCAAATGCCGTCTGAACTTTCGGGCGGACAACGCAAAAGAATTGGCATTGCCCGAACGCTGATTCTGCAACCCGAGATCATGCTTTACGACGAACCGACCGCAGGGCTGGATCCTATCACATGTTTAGATATTAACAGTTTGATTAACGAAGTGCAGGAAAGATTTCACACCAGTTCCATCGTGATTACACACGATCTAACTTGCGCAAAAGAAGTTGGTAACCGCGTCGCCATACTTCTCGATGGCAAATTTGAACGCCACGGGAGTTTTGAGGAAGTATTTGATAGCGACGATGAACGTATCAAACCATTTTACGATTATAATTTTATTCAATAACATATGCAGGTAACAGATAACCGACGCAAAGCAACGGTCGGACTATTCATTTTTATAGGTTTGCTCATTTTTGTAATTGGCATTTTCACACTCGGAAGTCAGAAAAAGGCTTTTGTTAAGAAGATGCAGATCACAGTAGTATTCGATGATATTCAAGGATTAAAAACCGGAGGTAATGTTTGGTTCTCCGGCGTAAAAGTTGGAACAATCAAAAAGATTGAGTTTTTCGGAACGTCTAAGGTGAAAGTAACGATGAATATTGAAGAAGCAGCTCATCAATACATTCATAAAGACGCAACCGCTAGTATTGGATCGGAAGGCTTTATTGGTAATAAATTAGTTGTTATTGATGGCGGGACGCCTAAAGCTCCTTTTATTGAAGATGGCGACAAACTTAGAGTAAATACCAGTTTGTCTACTGATCAGATTATGAAGACTTTTCAGGAAAACAACAAAAACCTGCTTGCAATCACGTCTGATTTTAAAACCATTTCCGGGAACCTGGTAGCGGGAAAAGGTACAGCAGGTTCTCTCCTTTCAGATGATCGGATGGCGACGGATATGCGAACGGTGGTGAGTAACTTAAAAGCAACTACCCAATCAGCCGACAGAATGGTGAGCGAGCTAAACCGGTTTACTACTACGCTAAACACCCGGGGCGGCCTTGCTAACAAAATGCTTACCGATACAGCCGTATTTGCAAAGTTGCAGGCCTCAGTCGGCGAACTTCAAAAAGCATCAAGATCAGCTTCTACGCTTGCTAATAATTTAAATAACGCTTCCGCGAAGCTGAATGATAGTGATAACCCGGCTGGAGTTTTATTGAATGATCAGCCCTCTGCAGAGCAGATAAAAAAGATATTGACTAATCTGGAAATGAGCACCTATAATTTGAATGAAAACATGAAGGCATTACAAAGTAATTTTCTTTTCAGAGGGTACTTTAAAAAGAAGGCAGAAGCAGGGAAGCAGTAACAAAACCTATAAGTATCCGATTCAGTTATAGAGAAGAAGTGCTTTTCTTATAAAGAAAGCTAAACAGTCCGTTATTAGTTTTTATATCCCAAATAAAGCTTAGCCATTTGCTTTTTTCAAAGTCAAGGGCGGGCTGTACCACTTCAAAATGCAGGTGCGGTCCGCTTGAAAAGCCGCTATTTCCAGAGTATCCGATAAGTTCTCCTTTTTTAACAGACTGACCTTCTTTAACTACTACACCCTTTTTATTTAAATGAAGGTAATTAGCAATAGTGCCGTCACTATGATAAACAGAGATATAATTAGCATCATCAATAAACTTTCTGTTAGGCCCTCCCACACCGGAATTGGCTTTAATTACAGCTACAATTCCATCTCGCGAAGCAATGACAGGAGTACCAACAGGCATCGTAAAATCGTAGGCAAACATATCTTTATGGCTAAACTCGCCGCCTGGCCCTTGAGAAATCTTAAACAGGTGACTTTTATTGAAGGGATAACCATAAACATAATTCTTGTCAGGCATTTTTGTAACATCCCCAAGAACTATCTTCCATTTATAAGAGCATTTATAGGGACTAGCTGTATCAATCTTTCGAAATTTAGCTAATACATATCCAGTATTGTTGGCGGGAATAATTGTTGGTTTTCCTGCTCCGGATTCTCCTTCAAGATTTAGCAAATCCAACTCCAGCTTAACACTAACAGGTATTGCAAAATGGTTATCCATCTTCAATACCACAGAATCGGTGCTAATCTCCTGCGTATAAATCCTCGTTTGCTCGTTTATATTATAACTGGCAGAAAACGATGATTTTGCGCAGATAAAAAATAACAAAGACACATAGAAATATAAATTCCTGGTAATGCTGGTTTCAATTAAGGCCCCCACCTTAACTGCATAATTATGTTTTTTCAACTCTAAAACTCTCAGTACTCTAAACGTAAATATGATGAAAATGGATACAGTTTTATCATATCAGGAGCCGTAATATTTCTGTTAGGCTTAGTGATATATCTCTGCAAGAAAAGAAGTGGTCAATGTTATATTCTGGAGTTTGTCAATTCTAAATTTTTAACATAAACACGTATTTATCAACATCATAACAGGTATTTGCCACTCCTCCTAATACACTTAATAAATTAAATTTGTATTACTTATGAATTTGATAAGAGAGAAATCATTCACATCTCTTTGAATTTTACTTCCTGGAGTACTGCAATTTAAACTGAAGATGAATTATGAGTAAAACAGTTGTATTGATTCAGGATGACTCCGACTGTAAGGAGATTATGAAATTCATTCTGGAAAAAGAGGGTTTTGAGGTGATTACTCCTTCAGCCAAAGAACTGCTGAACAAATCAACTACCGATTTTGACCTGGTTATTGTCGATGAATATTCTGAAGGAAGGATCGGATGCCAAGTTTGCAAAGAGCTAAAATCGGACAATCAAACTTGCAACAAGCCGGTTTTGCTTACTTCAACAAGACCGGGACTAGAATTTGTAGCTAGAGAATGTGAGGCTGATACATATCTCGTTAAACCTTTTGACATTACTTATTTCACCGATCTTATTAAAAAAATGCTCGAAAAACCGGGGTCTGTTGCCTTTAAAAACAACAAAATTTCTTAATGATATTCTGTTGGGAGTTCATAAATTATTTAATTAACCTCCATTTACTGAATAGTTCCACTGGTATATACAAACAACTATGTTTAAACAAAATCGGTCGTCCAACTTTCTATAGCAAAACCTAATAGAATAAACTCAATTGATTCAAAACAAACAATTAAGTAATAAACAGGTTGAACTTATGTAAAAACAAAACATTATGGATAAAATACAGAAATTTGATTTGATGGAAAAAATTGTCCATGAACTTGAAGACTTAAAAAACAGCCAAACGGCAGTAATTAAAAAATTGGGCAAAATAGAAGTTGATAATATTGAGCTTGGAGATAAAAGGTTAGATCAGGATCTGCCGGAGATGCACCAGCTTGTTTCAAACAATCTTGATACTATTGCCGGAATACTGGAATATTTTGCCGAGCAAACAGAAACTTACAATAACAAGAATAATATTGCTGCGCTTAAAGAACAGGATATTATAGACAAATTGTAAAGTCTAATTAAAACTTTGAAACGGCTCCGATTTATTGGGGCCGTTTTTTTTACAAAATTATCTATCCTAAACTCTCCCATAATTTCTATAAATTGCTATTCCAATCAGATGAGTTTAAGCGAATAACGCTTAGCAGGAAAAATGCAATTAAACCGGCTCGAAATAAAAGGATTCAAAAGCTTCGGCGATAAAATTACCATCAATTTTAATGAAGGTGTTACCGCTATTGTTGGGCCCAACGGTTGTGGCAAATCTAACGTGGTTGATGCCATTCGCTGGGTTTTAGGTGAACAAAGCACCCGAATGCTGCGATCCGAAAAAATGGAAAACATCATCTTCAATGGCACCAAAACGCGTAAACCATCACAGTTGGCCGAAGTGTCTTTAACTTTTGATAACACAAAAAACATTCTTCCTACAGATTATTCGCAGGTTACCATTACCCGCAAACTTTACAGAAGCGGTGAAAGCGAATATCGGTTAAACGATGTGCACTGTCGCTTAAAAGATATTACAGATTTATTCCTTGATACCGGAATTGGAGCTGATTCTTATTCCATTATCGAACTAAAGATGATTGATGAAATCATCGCGAACAAAGAAGGCTCGAGGCGTGCGCTTTTTGAAGAAGCATCCGGAATATCAAAATACAAACTTCGCAAAAAGCAAACATTCAGCAAGCTAAAAGAAACGGAAACCGATTTAAGTCGAGTTGAGGATTTGCTTTTTGAGATTGAAAAAAACCTTAAAACCTTAGAAAATCAGGCAAAAAAGGCGGAACGATATTATAAACTTAAAGAGCAGTATAAAGCGTTGAGCATTATGCTTGCATCGTTCAAAATAATTGGCTTTCGCGATAATCTGGCAGAACTCGAAGATCTAGAATTAAAAGAAACGATTGCTAAAACCGAGATCACAACCAGCATTGATACGCAGGAAGCAAAACTTCAACAGCAAAAGGTTGATGCCATCACAAAAGAAAAAAATCTTGCTGCGCAGCAAAAGGCTGCCAACGATTTTACCTCAAAAATTAGAGCTTACGAAAGCGAAAAGAAAGTAAAAAACGAACAGCTACGCTTTTTACAGGAAAAAGAAAATCGCCTGAGTGACGAACTTGAAAAAGACAAAAATCAGCTTAACCATGTGTTGTATAATGTTAAAAGGTTAAATGAAGAACAGGTATTAGAAACTGAAATACTTAATACAATAACCGGTAGCTTAAAGCATAAAAAAGAAGAACTAGACGAATTAAGAATTAAGCAGCAATCTCAAAAAGCAAGTCTGGATGGTTTAGTTAAAGATAATACCGAACTTCAAAACCAATTATACAATTCGGAGAAAGAACTCACGGTTCTCACAATTCAAAAGGATGCGCTGATTCAGGAAATTTCGAGAAACGCTACCGATGCAGAATCAAAAGAGGCTGAACTCGGGGAATTTAACCGGGCAATTTCTGAAATTCAGGAAAAACATAACACTAAGAAAAAAGAGTTAGATGAACTTGTTAAATTCGAGCAGGATCTGCATTTCCAGATAGTTACCACCGAAGAAATTATTAATCAGCAGAAAGAGAATTTATCACAAGAAAGCCGCAAGCTTGATGCAAAACAAAACGAATACAACCTGATAAAATCTCTGGTTGATAATTTGGAAGGTTTTCCTGAATCCATCCGTTTTTTGAAAAAAAACACAGGATGGGCCAAACAGGCACCACTTTTTTCGGATGTGCTTTTTTGCCAGGAAGAATATCGCATTGCGATTGAGAATTATCTTGAACCTGTAATGAATCACTACGTGGTAGAAACGCAGGCCGAGGCTGTGCAGGCCATCAGGCTTTTAAGTGATTCTGCAAAAGGTCGCGCGAGTTTTTTTGTTTTGGAAGCTCTTGCCAATAATACGGAAGCAGAAGAACTTGTGATTATGAATAGTAATTACATTTCTGCATTAAGTATTATCGACGTGGATCAAAAGTACAGCCGCTTATGTCGGCATTTGCTTAAGAATGTTTACTTACTGCTTCGTGGCGATGAAGAGGAATTAAGCAGTGAGCTGCCGGAAAACAACATGATCATTTTGAGCAGCAACGGCAAGTTTACTAAAAGCCGCATCAGCATGACAGGCGGATCTGTTGGTTTATTTGAAGGAAAACGGATTGGAAGAGCAAAAAACCTGGAGAACCTGGCGAAAGAGATTCGTTCATCTGAAAGTTCTATTAATAATTTAAAGACTTCTATCGAGCAGGAGCGTCAAAAAGCATTAAATTTCAAAGAATCTTTAAAGAAACAAGAAATTGAATCGCGACAGCAGGAACTAAGCCGGTTAAATAATGAACTTATTTCACTTCAAACACGACAAGAACAATATGCTGAATTCATTCAGAACAGCCAGAACCGGAAGAAAGATATTGAGGTTAAAATTCAATCTATTGAAGAAGAGTTTCTAAAAGCGGAGCCCAAGCTGGCAGAATTAAAATCAAAGAAATTAGAAGCCAGCGATTTGCTGATTGACAAACAACAGGTTTATCACGAATTAGCCGAGTTGGTCACAGATAAATCCACTATCTACAATCAGGAAAATATTCGCTTTCATCAACAGCAAAACAAGGTTTCGGGCATTGAAAAGGATCTGGAATATCGCGATAGCCAGCAGCGAACATTCGAAAATAAAATTCAGCTAAACTCTTCGGAAATAGCTAAAACCAGAATAGAGATTACGGGAACCTTGCAGCACGTAGATCATTCGGACGAAGATCTGCTAAACATGTATGTTCAGAAAGAAGAGTTTGAAAAAGGTGTTACCGAATGTGAGCAGGAATATTACGCAACAAAAGGCCTGATTACCGAGACTGAAAACGCTATCTCAGATTTAAGAAAAAAGAAAGAGCAAGCCGATATTCTTTTAAACGAATTGAAAGACAAAAAAACTTCGCTTAAGCTGGAACTGAATGCTTTAAAAGAGCGACTCTCCATTGAGTTTTCTGTGGATATTACAGATTTGCTAGATACCGAAATACCAGCAGAAGAAAATGAATCCATTATAAAGGAAAAAACAGAGCGTTTAAAACAGCAGCTTGATGATTTTGGCGGCATCAATCCCATGGCAATGGAAGCCTACAAGGAAATGAACGAACGCTTTACATTTATACAAAATCAGAAGCAAGACTTACTCACTGCCAAGGCATCGTTGCTTGAGACAATTAAGGAAATAGACGAAACCGCCAAGGATAAATTTATGGCGGCATTCACCAGTGTGCGAGAAGATTTTATCCGAGTATTTCGCTCGCTGTTTAACGAAGAAGACAGCTGTGATTTGATTTTAAATAATCCTGAGAATCCTCTTGAGTCCGATATTGATATCATCGCTCGCCCGAAAGGGAAGAGGCCATTGTCAATAAATCAGCTATCGGGTGGCGAAAAAACACTTACAGCAACTGCCTTATTATTCTCATTATATCTTCTAAAACCTGCGCCCTTCTGCATTTTTGATGAAGTAGACGCTCCGCTTGATGATACCAATATTGATAAGTTTAACAATATTATTCGGAAGTTTTCCAGTGAATCTCAATTCATTATTGTATCCCACAACAAAAGAACTATTGCCAGTACAGATATTATTTACGGAGTAACAATGGTTGAGCAGGGAATTTCGAGGGTAGTGGCTGTGGACTTGAGGGAGGTAGCTTAATTTTTAGGTTTTTGTAAGGCCTGTAGGTTTTTATTATTTACGTTTACCTTCTATCATTCCCTTAAAGGAATTATCAATACCCAGGTTGATAGTTGGTTGTTTAACCGATGAAATTCTGGCGCTAGGAGCTTTTGCCGATAACGTATTTTTAACGATTTATCTATTAGCAGACGCAAACTGATCTTCTTCAGGTTCGCCGAAATCGCGCGTTTCATCATGATTAG
>JANMZB010000556.1:0-11137 GCA_031382725.1 Sphingobacteriaceae bacterium
CAGTTAAATGTTGATTACGAAAATAAGGTGCCATTATTTATAGGGGTTTTGAACGGCAGCTTTATCTTCATGGCCGATTTAATCAAACAAATTAATATCTCTTCTGAAATCAGCTTCGTTAAAGTTTCGTCTTATAATGGCTCAGATACTAGTTCTGGCGTGGTAAAAGAAGTTATCGGTTTAGACGTAAATCTTAAAAACCGCGATGTAATTATTGTGGAAGATATTGTAGATACGGGAATTACGCTTAGCTATCTTCTGGAACAGGTTAAAGCACAGAATCCTGCATCTGTTTCGGTGTGCACACTTCTTTTTAAACCTAATTCACTAAAAAAAGAGATTGAGGAAATTGCTTACGTTGGCTTTGAGATTCAGAATGAATTCGTTGTAGGCTACGGTTTGGATTATAAAGGTCTGGGACGCAATTTAACAGATATCTATCGTGCGATTCCAACGCCATCAGAAACCTAATTCATATTATTTTACCATCTTTGGAAAATTTTTAAAATGACAATCCACAAAGAAGGCTATACCTCGCTTGCAATAACCGTACTCCTCATTTTTGTAGTTAATGCAGTTGTTCATTACTATTTTCCTGATAACAGACTCATCAACTGGCTGGTATACGCCATATGTTTTATTCTCTTTATCATAATCCTCCAGTTCTTTCGCAGCCCTAGCAGAAAATGGACGGTAAGCCACGAGCATATTATTTGCCCTGCCGATGGCAAAGTAGTGGTAATTGAAGAAACTGAAGAACCTGAATATTTTAAAGATAAGAGGATGCAGGTTTCCATCTTTATGTCGCCAATAAATGTACACATTAACAGAAATCCCATATCTGGGATTGTGAAGTTTTTCAAATACCATAAAGGGAAATACTTGGTAGCCTGGGATCCGAAATCATCCACAGATAATGAACGTACAACTATTGTGATTGAAAATAAGGATGGAGTTCCGATCTTATTCAGGCAAATAGCAGGAGCTCTGGCACGCCGGATTGTGTGGTATGTAAAGGAAGGTGATGAGGTAAATCAAAGCGAGCAATTTGGCTTTATAAAATTTGGATCGAGAGTAGATGTATTTTTGCCTTTAGGGTCGAAAATTAATGTAAAGATTGGAGATACTGTAAAAGGTGGTATTACCGTTCTAGGAGAGTTCTAAAACATAAAAAATGAAGAAATTATTAGTTGTATTGGCATTATTCGCATCAGTAACTATTACTTCGGCGCAAACCAAACCTGCACAGAAAAAAGAATCATGCGAAGTGAAAAAAGAAGAATGTGCAAAAAAAGGTGATAAGCCAGCTTGTTGCTCTCAAACAAGTAAGGCAAAGGCGATTTCAACCCCTAAAAAGGCTGCAACTGGAACTCGTTAGTTATTATCTTTGTCATTAAGTTTGGCGAATTAGAGTTCGGGTGACTGATCGCCTCGGCATGAAGAATGCCCTTAAATGATGCGATTAATACTGATTCTATAGAGCATAAAAAAAGCGTTTGAGTTCATCAAACGCTTTTTTTATCACAGGTAATTTATACCTATTAACCTCTTTTAGATTTGATACGAGCGGCTTTACCAGTTAAGGCACGTAGATAGAATAACTTAGCTCTACGAACTTTACCACGATTATTCACTTCTATTTTATCAATATTTGGAGAGTTGATTGGAAAAATCCTTTCTACACCTATTCCATTCGACATTTTACGTACAGTAAATGTTTCGTTTGCATTTACGCCGTTGCGCTGGATAACAACTCCCTGATAAATTTGAATACGCTCTTTATTTCCTTCGCGGATTTTATAGTGTACACTTACAGTATCTCCAGATTTGAATGCAGGTTGGTCTTTCTTTGCAATCGCCTGCTCTTCAACAAATTTTACTAAATCCATGATTTTAAGCTCTTAATACGATTTTTATTCCCTAAAAATCGGACTGCAATATTAGGGATATTTTTTCAATAAAAAAATAGCTTTTAAAAATACTTCAATTATAAGTTCTTATTTATAAGGGATACTAAAGCAGATTTTTGAATTGTCTTTTCCCCTATAATCAGACCATAAATTACCACCGTAAAAGCCTAAAATGTCATAAGTTAATTTAAGTACGCCACCATCTTGCAGAGCATCATATTGATCTTTACAATAAGTGTTATTCAGGCAACTTTCACCAAGCATTTCATAAGCTATAGAGCTTATTCCCGAAATTTCAACTATAACAGTATTTTCATTTAAAACAGCAGATATAATTATTTTTTCATTTCTGAAGCAATACTTTATAATAAGTATTAAAAGCTTATTCAGGATACAGGAAAACAGTTTGATGTTTACCTTAACAGGGCGAATGTCATCAAGGCTATTGATGATTTGAATAGTATTATCATTATCTTCCATAAAAACCCTAATTACATTTTGGGCATGAGATCTCAAATCAGATGAGTATATTTTTTCGCCCAGTAACTGATTTTCGCCCCAGGCTGAAATGTCATTCAAGATTTGCTGTGAGGAACTGATATAGTTACTTAACGTTATAAACTTACTATCGAAATCTTCATTTAATTCCTGATGTGGAAATATAAGTTTTCCTGAAGCATTCAGATATAATCTTAAATCACCATCAATCTGATTAAGCAGCTTTACCAAAATGACCTGCTCAATTTCATTATTCATAACTGTTATTCGTCTAATAATTGTTTTAATGATTTAAAAGATGACTCGAAATTATCGAGTTGCCCTGATTTTAGTCCTAATATTTTTTCCAGCAACACTATCTTCTGATGTGGAATATCCTGCTCATCTTCAACTTTAATGTTTCTATAATTTGAAAAGGTATTTATTGAGACATTAAGTGCTTTTGGTATTATCTTTATGGCTTTTCGGTAGTCCTTTACAGGAAGTTGCAGTAAAAAATCGTTGATGCGGTATTTAAACATAAATCAAAAATTTGTATACTTGTCACAAAAATTTGAGTAAAATTCTAAAATTTTGAGAACAGGCAAATTTTTATAGGTAACTAATACCTATAAAAATATACAATTGAAATTGATAAAGAAAATATTTGTTCATTTATATGAAGCTTAAAGATTTAGTAGATAAGATTCTTAAAGATAGAAACCGCTCCCTTAGCTGGCTGGCGGCAGAAATGAACAAAACATTTGATGGTTTGAAATTAAGTCTGGTAAAAGGATCAATAAAATATACTGACCTTAAAAAAATGGCTGAAGTATTAAATGTGTCGGCATCAGCTTTTTTTCAGGAAGATGAACAATTTGAGAATATGCTGGCGGAAGAAAAGGTCGAATATTTGAGCACTAAAAATCAACTTACCTCCTGTAAAGAATTAGCCTCAACTTTAAAAAGTCAGCTAATTGATAAAGAAAAAATCATAGCGTTATTGAGCGAAAAACGTTAATCCTTTAATAAATCCGGTCGGCGTTGCTTGGTACGCTCCAAAGCTTGTTCATCACGCCATGTATCAATTATAGCCGGATTACCGCTCAGTAGCACTTCAGGTACTTTATACCCTCGCCAGTCGGCCGGGCGTGTATATATCGGAGCATCGAGTAACTCACCCTGAAAAGAGTCTGATAGAGCTGAGGTTTCGTCTGATAGCACACCGGGTATTTATCGAACAATAGCATCAACCAAGACCGCTGCCGGCAGCTCGCCGCCCGAAAGAACATAATCGCCGATAGAAATTTCCCGTGTTACAAAAACATCGCGTATCCGCTGATCGATTCCTTTATAATGCCCGGCAAGGATGATGATATTTTTTTTGGAGGATAAGTGATTGGCAATAGTTTGAGTCAGCACTTCTCCATCCGGACTCATAAAAATCACATCATCGTACTCACGCTCCGATTGAAGTTTCTCAATACATTCAGCAAAAGGCTCAATAGACATCACCATTCCGCTTCCTCCACCGTAAGGATAGTCATCTACATTTTTGTGTTTGTTGAATGCGTATTCCCTAAGGTTATGAACTACAATTTCGCATAAACCCTTTTTTTGTGCACGCTGCAAAATAGAATGAGCAAATGGGCTTTCGAGTAAAGCGGGGAGAACGGTAATGATATCAAATCGCATTATTCAAATATAAAGATCGAAGCTAAAGTACCCATAAGGTTTACATTAATCATTCACGTAAATCTCAATCAGCCCATCCGGTAACGACACGCGCAAAATACTTTCCTCTTCATCAATCTCTTTAATAATATCCTCGTTCAGAGGAAACATAATTTCGGTAAACCGATAAGGAACCACTGCGATAAATTGCTGAGGATATTCGTGAACTTCTATAATCTCGCCGAGTTCGCCATGTTTTTCGTCATGAACTATAAAACCTTTTAAATCAGTATAAAAAAATTCATAATCGTTTTTTTCCGGCTTTTTCGAGTTAGGAAGATATATTTTCTTTCTAACCAGCTTTTCTGCTTTCTCGATGGTATCAATATCCTCGAAATAAAAATATCCTGTTTTATTAGCATGAAGCTTATAAACTGAGGTAAAAAAAGGAACAAGCTTATTATTGATCTCAAGGAAAACCGAATCAAGTTCGAGTTCCTCAAATTCATCAAATTCAAAATACACCTGAACTTCGCCTTTAAGTCCCTTTGTTTTGGTTATATAACCTATATAGAAGCTTTCTTCAATATCCATTTTGATCTGAGTGAAACAAAAAACGCCATTACGAAACTCGCAATGGCGTTTTAATACGTTTTAAAAAATTATTCTGCTTTTGCGGCTGGAGCTTCTGCATCATCAGCAGTTGCTTCTGCTACAGGCTCAGCAACAGGAGCGGCTTCTGCTTCAACTACAGCTTCGGGAGCAATAGTTTCTGCTTCAACAACTGGCTCTGGCTCAATTGCAGCTTCTGGAGCTTGTTCTGTTTCAACAGGAGTTTCTGTTTCAACTATGGCTTCAGGAGTTTCTTCAGTTTCAGCAACAACTTCTTCCTCTTCAACAACTTCTTCAACCGGAGCATTTTTAGCAGCTAAAGCAGCAGCTCTGTCTTGTTTTTTCTTTGATTCAGCAGCCAGGGCAGTTCTTCTCGCTTCTTCTTTAGAAGAAAGTAAACCTTCTTTTTTGCCTTCAATCTTAGCACCTTTACCAGCTACCCACTCATTAAACTTAGCTTCAGCTTGTTCAGCAGTTAATGCTCCTTTTTTAACACCACCTTCAAGGTGTTTTTTGTAGAGAACACCTTTGTAAGAAAGTATTGCGCGACAAGTGTCTGTAGGCTGAGCACCTGTATTAACCCACTCTAATGCTTTTTCAAAATTGATATCAATAGTTGCAGGATTGGTATTTGGGTTATAAGAACCTAAACGCTCAATAAATTTTCCGTCTCTTGGAGAGCGTGAATCTGCTACTACTACATGGTAAAAAGGCTTTCCTTTTTTACCGAATCTTTGCAATCTGATTTTAGTTGCCATTTGTTTTTGTTTATGTATTCAACATAGTTCCCGGAGTTTATTCTGCGGGGTTGCAAATGTAGCAATAAAATAATTAAATTTAAAAGTATTTAGCCTTCTTACACACCTATTTATTCTATGCTCTAAATTCAATTTTTATTAGTTATTATTGAATATATAAACCAATGCCAAATATTTTATTAAAAAATATTTAGTAAATAACCTCACTACCTTTTTGTATGCACATTTTTCGCGAATTACTATCATCCGTAAATGATGCAGTTTGGTCGTTTGATATGATCAATAATGAATTCATTTACGCGAACAGTAATTTTGAAAAAATCTATCAAACATCATTAATCGAAATCGATAAAACAGCCGACTTTTGGTTACAATATGTCCATCCGGATGATTATGAAGAAGTTTTTACCAAGGCTAAAAATGCTAAAGCAGGTGCGCCGGTTGAATTGGAATATCGCCTGCTGATCAATAACGACATCAGATGGGTTTGTGATAAAAGAGTGATACTGGTTGATGAAAATAAAAAGCCAAATAGCATCTTAGGAATTATTTCCGACATCAGCCTGAAAAAAATTCAGAATCTCAATTAACTGATACTAAGAATATCCACAGTTATCTTTTTATTCAGAATCCAAACCCCTTGTGGATTTACAGTAAGAAGTCGCTTAGGTTTTTGGCAGTAAATAATGCGGCGATTGCCAATTATGGTTATTCAAGAGAAGAGTTTTTGAGCATGACGATATCTGATATCCGCCCGGAAGAAGATGTACCGGAACTTCTAAACCATGTTGAATATGTTAAAGATACTTACTCCAATCCGCGCAGGTATTGGCGTCATACCCGGAAAAACGGAGAAATAATGTATGTGAGTGTTTCCGGACATGGAATTCAGTATAATAATGAAGATGCTGAGATTGTAATGGCGCACGACATTACATTAGAAGTTCAAAGTAGAAGAAAAGTTAAACTTGCTAAGGAAAATCTGGATGCTTTAATTGATAACATTGAGGATGATATTTGGTCGATTGATAAGGGCTACACCTTAATATATGCAAATAAATCTTACCAGAAAACGATAAGTGACTCACTAGGTAGAGATGCGATTATTGGGGAATCAGTATTTATGGCTGAATATCTGGATGTCGATAAGCAATTATGGAAAAGCTATTACGACAAAGCCCTTAACGGGGAAGCGTTCACTTTTACTGAAATACTAAACTTACCAGGCAAAAAGCCTTATTGTATTGAAACCAAGATGAATCCCATACGGGATAAAAGAAAAGTAATTGGGGTAGCATGTATTTCAACAAATATTCAGGAAATACTTGAAGCGCATAACAGAATTCTTGAACAAAATGTTAAACTCCGAGAAGTAATTTCTCTTGCTTCGCATGATATCAGGGGCCCTGTGGCAACTTTACTAAGCCTTATTTCTGCTTATAATAATGATAATCCGACAGATCCATTTAACGGGGAAGTAATTAAGCTCATTACCGACGTTACGATAAACCTGGATGGCATATTGCACAAACTTGTTGATAAAAGCTATTCTCTTAGGGAAGATAGTAAGGCTATAAAGAACCCTCGATATAATCAATCAAAGAATGAATAACCTTAATATGTATTTCCTGTACTCTGTCTGCGAACAGAGATTGAGGTGCACGTATTTCTACATCACATAATGAAGCAAGAATTCCGCCGTCTTTACCAGTTAACCCTATTGTTTTCATTCCCCTATTCCTGGCAGCTTCTACTGCTTTAACTACGTTTTCAGAGTTACCACTGGTGCTAATTGCGAATAGAATATCGCCCTCATTTCCTAAAGCTTCTACCATTCGGGAGAAAACATACGCATAACCATAATCATTGCTTACGCAGGAAATATGTGAAGGATCAGAAATAGACAAAGCGGGTAGAGCTTTTCTGTCGCCCCGAAATCTGCCGGAAAGCTCTTCAGCAAAATGCATGGCATCGCACATCGACCCCCCGTTACCGCAAGAAAGAATCTTATTGCCCGAATTAATGGCCTGAACTAACAACTCTCCTGCTTGTTGAATCTTGAAAAAGTTTCCATCATCCGCTAAAAAGGCACTTAAAACAGATTGGGCTTCGATAAAGTGATTCTTGATATTTTGCATGGAGATTTAATCAATCATTATAGAGATAAAATATCCAGAATCTTTAACAGAGAAGGACTTACCTCAGAAATATGTTTTATAGCGTTGTGAAATGGTGTATAATGAATATTGCCATTCACTACACCCACCATTTCACCTTTCTGGCCTTTAAGAAGTGCCTCTACGGCGGCTACACCCACACGGCTGGCTAATACTCTATCCATACAAGAAGGGCGTCCTCCACGCTGAATATGCCCTAAGATTGACAGCCTGGTATCATAATTGGGAAATCTCTCTTTTATCAAAGAAGCTATTTCAAAACCGCCTTCCTCATCGCCTTCGGCAACGATAATAATTTTAGACGATTTATCTTTCCGACCCTCCTCTAATCGTCTAAATAAATTGTCTGTATCAGTCTTAGATTCCGGTATTAAAATGGCTTCAGCACCGGCACCGATACCACTTCTTAAAGCAATCAATCCTGAATCACGTCCCATTACTTCGACGATGAATAATCTGTCGTGGGATTCCGCCGTATCTCTGATTTTATCGACCGCATCAATAACGGTATTAATAGCGGTATCATAACCGATTGTAAAATCCGTTCCGATTAAATCATTATCAATAGTTCCCGGCAAGCCCATAATCGGCACATTATACTCTCTACCAAAAACTTGTGCACCAGTAAAACTACCTTCGCCACCTATCACAACGACTGCATCTATGCTGCATTTTTGTAACTGTTCATAGGCTTTAGCCCGGCCTTCTTCAGTACGGAATGCTTCACTTCTAAAAGTTTTTAAAACAGTGCCGCCGCGTTGAATGATATTTGCAACCGATTTGCGATCCATTGCAATGAACTCACCGTTAATCATCCCTTCGTACCCGCGCATAATGCCCGTTACTTGAAGATCATAATATAAACCAGCCCTTACAACGGCTCTTATCGCGGCGTTCATTCCGGGAGCATCGCCACCAGAAGTTAAAACACCAATATTTTTTATAGAATTCATTTTACTGTTTTAAGAAGGCTGCTTTACCGCTATCTAAAAAATTAATATAACTGCTTATGTCTAAATTAAATGCTTGTGGAGGAACGAGTGTTTTACCGTCGGAATTTACGATTACATAATAAGGCTGGGAATTCGTTTTGAATAACCTGGCTTGCAAATCGCTCCACTTATTGCCCAAAGTTTTAATTTTTTTGCCGGTTTCCGAAACATTTTTTTCGCTTTCACTTAATTCGGTTTTGTCATCTACATAAAGCGATACTAAAACGTAATCGTTTTTGAGCCGATTTAATACTTCAGTATCTGCCCAAACCGTAGCCTCCATTTTACGGCAATTGGTACAGCTCCAGCCTGTGAAATCTATTAGCACCGGTTTGTTCACTTTCTTCGCATACGCTAAGCCCTCCTCATAATCATAGTAAGCATCCAAACCGTGCGGAGCATCAAAAAGCCCGGTATATTTTTTTGCTTTTGAGGATGTTGAATTTGCACCAAAAGATTTTGAATATAAATCAAAATCCTGGGTTGCCTGCGGAGGCAGCCACGCGCTGATTCCTTTCAAAGGCGCACCAAATAATCCGGGTATCATGTAAATGGTAAAACCAAGCACAAACATGGCGAAGAATAATCGCAGTATAGATATATATCCAACTTCAACATCGTGAGCGAGTTTAAACTTGCCTAAAAGATACAAAGCCCAGGTGCCGAATATAGTTATCCAGATCACCAGAAATATATCTCTGTTAAGAATATTCCAGTGGTAAGCAAGATCTACGTTTGATAAGAATTTAAATGCCAAGGCTAGTTCTAAAAACCCTAAGGAAACTTTAACTGCATTCATCCAGCCGCCCGATTTTGGGAGTTCTTTTAACCAAGATGGAAAAATCGCGAAAAGCGTGAAAGGTATTGCTAAAGCTGATGAAAAACCAAGCATTCCGATAGCGGGGCCTAAATAAGCACCGGTTGAAACAGTTTCAACTAAAAGCGTTCCGATTATGGGTCCCGTGCAGGAAAAAGAAACCAATGCCAGCGTGAAAGCCATAAAAAATAAACCAGCCAATCCACCCTGGTTAGATCTTTCATCCATCTTGTTTACTAATGACGAAGGCAGCGTAATTTCGAAAGCTCCCAGAAAAGAAATCGCGAAAAGCACCAATACAGCAAAAAAGATTAAATTAAAAGTCGCGCTGCTGGCCGCTTCATTAAGTGCCGACGCACCAAATAGCCCTGTAATGAGTAGACCTAATGCCACATAAATTACAATAATCGATACACCATATATAAAAGCACTTCTCACTCCTTTCGCCTTCGAGCCGGCTCTTTTAGTAAAAAAAGAAACAGTTAAAGGAATCATTGGATAAATGCAAGGCATAAAAAATGCCAACAGGCCACCTAAAAACCCGGCGATGAAAATTCCTATTAATGTATAGCTTTTTTGTTCTATGGCTAAGGCTGCGCTTGGCGGATTTTGAGTTGGTAAGGAAGCGATAGCTGTGTCAGCTTTATTGATTGAAATGCTTTCTGAAGGAGCAATTAACTTATTATCAGGAATCGTTAATTGTGAAGGAACAGCAACTATCGATTTAGATTTAAATGTTATTGGAATATTAAATTCAACCTCTTCTGGCGGAAGACATTTTTGGTCGTTACAGACCATAAATTCTACCTTCCCTTTTACAGTCGTACTTGTGTTAGGCTTAATAAGTTGCTTAAATATCACCTGCTTTTCATGCCAGGCAATCTGCATATTAAAATTCTTATCAAAGCTACTAGTTGCTTTCGGCGACTCCGTTACTTTGCCGATTAATGCATAATTTTTAGATTTTTCAAATGTAAATGAAGTTGGAATTGGCCCGCCCTCGGCAATAAACTGAGAGTAAACATGCCAACCTGGCTGAATATCAGCCTTCATGTTTAATTCTATCTGAGTGTCACTAATCGCTTTCGCGTAAAACGACCATTTAACCGGATTCTCTATCTGGGCATAGCTGCTTATTGCGCAAATTAAAAATCCTAAAAACACTATTAACTTCTTCATCATTCTTTGTTAAATAACAAATGCTACCTCTTTGAAATTGAACTTACGTAATTTTCCACTTACAGATATTTCAAGCCTCCCATTATTATCAACCCCTAAAATTTCACCTTCTACTAATTCGTCTTCGATCTTAAATTGATGAAGGTTATTGAGGCGGTATAACCGCTTATTGTATTCACTAATAATTAAATCAAATTTGCCTGCCCTTAACTGCAGGTATCGTTGTTCAATAGATTTACAAAGGTGATTTAGAACATCCGCTATATCATAATCCTGATGTAAGATTTTCTTTAAGGAGGTAACATTATTAACATCAGCAGGAAAATCGACTTGATTAATATTTAATCCGATACCTACAATCGCCTGCTTCCATATATTACCCCTTAAAATATTTTCAATTAAAACCCCTCCTACTTTTTCATCGTAGTAGTAAATATCGTTTGGCCATTTAATTTTAATTCCATCTCCAATAATAGTTGATAAGGTATCGTTAATAGCTAAACTTATAGATTGATTGAGAAGGAACTGTTTTTCCGGGTTA
>JANMZB010000594.1:0-4647 GCA_031382725.1 Sphingobacteriaceae bacterium
ATATGGTATAACTGAGCCAATATCCCGAATGTTCGGTACTTAAAGTTTTTCTTACTTCGTTTTTGAAATCAAGGGTGAGATATTCATCAGCATCTAAAAATAATATCCATTTTGTGGTCGGTGTGTGATTTCTTAAGAACCAGTTGCGCTTTTTAGGAAATTTGCCATCCCAAATAAAATCAATTACAAGAACACCATATTGTTCGGCAATTATTTTAGTTTTATCGGTACTGCCAGAATCAATAATGATTATTTCTTTTGCAAAATCATTTCCAATAGCCTTCAAGCAGCCGGCTAGGTTTTTTTCTTCGTTCTTGGCAGGTATCGCTATAGTTAAATCAAGTGGTGTCATAAACATATTTAGAGATCGTAGTTAATCTGAAATAACCCTCTCTTTTAGAGGAACGCATGGATGCCCAGAGCATACCATCCAATCGGGCATATCTTTAACCACTACAGATCGTGCACCAATGACACATCCATTACCAATACTAACTCCTGGATGTATGAAAGAATCTGCCGCTATCCAGACTTGATCTCCAATGTTAATAGGTTTTGTGATTAAAGGAAATCCCTTTTGTTTATAATCATGTGTTCCTGCCACTAGATGTGAGCCTTGTGATATCACAGTCCTATACCCAATAGTAATAGTTCCTTGATTGTAAAGATTTACATCACTTGCAATTCCAGATTCGTTACCTATCACCAAGTTCCACGGTGCCCAGATTTTTACTCCAGGATAGACATGCACACCTCTTCCAATTTTTGCACCAAAACTCCTTAATAAGAAGGATCTCCAGGAATGAAACGGACGAGGAGAATATCTAAAAAGAAATAAATAAGTAAGATTCCATAACAACCGGCTCAATCGGTTAGCAAGCGAAAACGAGGCACCTTTATGAGTATCCTGATTGTGCATATTTAAATTAAACTTAATTTTTCAATTAAATTATTACTGGTAAGTGTTAAAGAGAAATTTTCTTCAAAACATTTTCTGGCATCAATACCCATCTCCTTACATTGTTTTTTATCTAAATTTTGCCATACATTAAGCATCTCTTCAGTTCCCTCTTTCGTGTCATTACCGATGATACCAGCTTTTGAGTCCTTAATTTCTCTCCAAATATTTACCTGATTCGATATTATAACCGGTTTTCCACATGCTAAAGCCTCAACTACCGCAATTCCGAAGTTTTCCTGATGGCTTGGCAAAACAAATGCTTCGCTTTCATAAAAAGCCCCCCATTTTGCATCACCACTTAGCATCCCTGGCAAATAGATATTATTCTTTAAAAAGGCATTTTCTGATATTTGTTTCATTATTTGCTGACCATATATTGTATCAATACCTGGTCCGGCAATGACTAATTTTGGAATGGACTGATTTGAATTCGAATCTTGAAATACAAGACTGTATGCATGTATTAATAAGTCTATTCCTTTTTTCTCATGTATGCGGCTGAGAAAAATGAGAAAGGGATAACCTTTAACTTCCGGACATTTTTCCCAAAAAGCTAAACGCATTTGATCGGTATATTGAGGTGGTTCTTCCACTCCCAGCCCGACAACGATCTTTTGTTTTGGATTAAAGTTATTGAAAGTTTCACTCGCAAGTTTCATCTCTTCCTGGCAAGTGAATAGTAGCCCATCTGCATTATTAACCACTTTGCATTCAATTAACTTCCAATAAAGTGTATTCCGCATCGCTTTAAGTTTCCTGCCAGATGCGCGTTGGAAATAAGGGTCGAGCATGCCGTGAGGCATCACAAAAACCTTTATATAATCATTCTTCGGATGCTGCTGTATTACTTTATTAACCGCAAATCCATGAAAAAGCCATAACCCATGCACTATTACAACTTCGTAGTCTTTTAAATGATTTCGAAGCCATGGAATAAGTAACGCACTGTAATTCCATGGGTTGTCGGTTGTACCTAATTTTGTTACATCTAAATTGCTATCATTAGATACGGGCTCTCTTTTATCAAGACAAACTACAGAATTTTTAATACCTGATTTTTCAAGCCCATTAATTATTGTGCGTATTGCCTGACTGACCCCACCTTTTTTTGGATCTATAGATGCGGTTACATGCAAGATCTTCATAAGGATGTTTTGTGCTTTATAACCTTTAAGTATATTTCTTCTATCTTATCTAATGCAATATTTTGATCAAACCGGCCTGCATTTAACAAAGAAGCGTTAACACGGTTTTCTAGTTCTTCATCTGGAAGCTCAACAATGTCTGCCACTTGTTTCCCAGCTATTTCAGCCCAATTACTACTTTTGTCTCCGATCGCACGACGAGGTATTACGTAAGCGGCATCTCCGCCTACTTCAGTCATGGGAGGTTCATTCGTAGTAAGTACCGGACAACCGCAGGCCATCGCTTCTGCGATAGGCCATCCGAATCCTTCTGCGTAAGAAGGGAATATAAATAGCCTTGCTCCGGCATAAGCATACTTCACATATTCGTCTTTAACATTTTCTAAAAAATAAATATCGTCTTTAAATGGGGATTGGTCGTATACTGTCATTAGTGACTTATCCGGACTTTCCCCAATCATTAACAATGGCAATTTTAAGCTACTTTTTAATCGCCAGGCCTGATAAATTTCAATCACTCCAACTCTATTCTTATACCATTGATTGCCACCAACATGAAGTAAATATCCAGAAACGACATCAATTTTTATAAGTTCCTTAATCTTAGCCCGTGATAGACCAATATCCTCTATCTTGTAAAGTGGGTTTACTCCGTTATAAACCACTTCCGAAATAGTAGGTTTATCAGACAGAAAATAATGTAGGTCTTGTCGGGTTTTTTCAGATACAGAAATATAAGCATTGCCTCTTGAATAACCCTTACGAATAAACTGCTGGTACTTTTTTCCCGTCCAGCTCACTTTATTTTCATTAATAGTACCTTCGGCAGAATACTGTGCCAGAAAATCATGACAATGAATTACATGGGGCCTTGTTTTAACTAAAGAAACCCATGGGCCTAACGCATGGTCTGCAAAAACGAAAACAGTCTCCGCAGGATACTTTCGTAGTCGCTTCCGCATACTCAGGGGGAATACCAGATATTGGTCGATGTATCCCATCCATTTTGAGATACTTAGCAGAGGTATTTTAGAAAATATAGATCTTGCCGTACAAACCTCCACCTGGTGCCCTCGATCACGCATTCCATTAGCTATCATTTGAGCAAACCGCGGCATGCTTTTATGATTAAGAAATGGAGGATGGGTAAAGAGTACAATATTCACGATCGAAAATTTTTAGTCATTAATGCGTTTTAACTTGCCTTTTAGAATTCGAACATACGAACGCCTCAGATGCCAGGTTCTTCTTAAAATTGAGAATGATGGTTTAAAAAAATGCGATTCCCAACTCTCGTTAGAATAACTCTTCCAGACAGCATATCCTTTGTGAATCAAATGTCCAAACAAATCCCATGGCTTGGGCGAGCCTGTAAAATGAAGAACTGCTTTCCCGGCGACTTCTGGCATATTCTTATCTGCTGGCCATGCAGCATTAAACCTAATCGGCAACTTTGCAAAGTTACCTGCAAATAAGGCATTAAGTATAGTTTGATCCGCTGTCATTAAATCATTCGAAAACTTTTCGGCAAATTCAAAGCATTTGTCTTTAATTTGCTGTAACCGCCACTCGTTAAGATTCAATAGTAATACTCCTGAATTAAAAGATTCCAGCGAAGGCGATAACCCAATTTTATTAATATAAAAGTCATACTCGTATTCCGATCTTATGTATCCCCCATGAACCGCAGCCAGTACTTGATTGCCAAAATTGAAGTTATTTAATTCTAAAACATTCACCTCAATTACCAGATCTGAGTCGAGATATAAAACTTCTTGTACATCCAGAAGCTCCGAAAGGAGTAATCGCCCATACGGTGTCCAATCACCATGTAGAGACTTAAATGAGCTGAAAATAGCTATCGGATCAAAATCTATAAAGGTGTACTTACCAAAATAATTTATATTCGTAAGAAGCTTTACTATTTCTGATTTATCATTTTGTGAGATGTATGCACATAAAAAATACAGTTGTAACTTTTCGGGTGCGGTACAATTCCGGATTAGCGAGGTAACCGTGGCACCTAATCCAAACAACCCCAGACGGTTTACACAAAACGCTATATTCATAAAATTAGCTCAAATAGAGAATCAGACAGCTTTTAACCTGCTTTTTCCCAAAATAGCAAGCATTAATCCTCCTCCTAACACCGAAAATCCTAAAGTTGTGGGTTGGCCCCATTGCCCTTGAGCAATGTTGATTAAATTAAAACTTAAAAATATCCAAGGCAAAATATCAGCAACCTGGAGCCGGCGATATGATGCTATTAACAATTGCAAACAAATACCTAGTCTGAGGATAATAACCGAAAGTCCTAAAAGAGGGCCTTGCTCTCCAATCAATCGTCCCCATTCTCCTTCTGCAAGTAAGAATGTATTTTTTCCAGTTAAAAGCATAGCTCCAACGCTGGTACCCATTCCGAGGCCGTAACCAAAAAAAGGCTGATCGGAAGAACCAATTACAGCATCAAACATGCCCCCTAAAAACCGTTCGCTGGCAACATTTTTAAGCCCTCCTTCTTGCTCATTTGCACTGTCAAAC
>JANMZB010000636.1:0-8332 GCA_031382725.1 Sphingobacteriaceae bacterium
GTGGATTGGATCCGGTCTGCACTAATTGTTGATAATAATAGTTACAGTTATTCGAAAAACACTATTGGAGTTAGTGGAGGATATTCTGAAAGTCAGCTGTTTTCAAAAAATTCCGTTGGAGAATTTTCGGCAACTGCTTCAATCCCTTCTCAAAACAGTTTTATTCCGCCTCATTCTGTAATCACCAGAAAACTAATTCCTTTTTATCCGTTAAACTACTTTGAGATTCCCGATTCCGTTTTTTCACGTCAAGAAATCACCGACTCCAATGGAAAGCTGTTAAGAGTAAAACAGGCATTTTTTAGTTTAGAAAATTCGCCTAAAACGTTTAAAAGTTTTCTAACAATCAGAATCGGTGATGAATCTAATACTGTTAAAAACAAACAGCACACTTTTTATATTTCAGAAATTGTAAAAACCAAATTCCGACCTAATAACCTATCAGATTTCAAATACCGATCTGGGGATTTTAATTACTCTTTAGTAAAACCTGGTCTAGGTGCTACTATACTAGGGGTAGGTGCAATTGGAGCTATGACAGCAGTAGCTTCCACTGAGAACGAACCAAAGGAAAAAGAAATTAAAAAATAACAGAGCTAACTCAAATTCAGCTTATTTGATAACACACCAATCTAAAAGGGTTATTTATGCGCTTAGTATAAAAATTGGTAAGTCGAAAATCAAATTACTACATTCATGGTTTAAATAGTACATGAAACAAGTTGAAGACTCGGAAATACTTGCGCTATTTGCTAATGAAAGCACCCGTCATGAGGCTTTTAGTTTACTTGTAAAGAAGTATCAGCAAAAAATTTACTGGCATATTCGCCGAATGGTTGTGGATCATGATGATGCGGATGACCTGGTACAAGACACTTTTGTGAAGGTTTGGAAATACCTTGCCAACTTTAGAAACGACTCTCAGCTTTATACCTGGCTTTACCGCATCGCTTCAAACGAATGTCTTACCTTTTTAAATAAAAAGAAGCAGAAAAACAACGTTTCCATAGACGAAATGCCGTATGATTTATCTGACACACTTGCCGACAGCACTCAATTAAGTGCCGATAAAATTCAACTAAAGCTCCAGAAGGCACTCTGTATTTTGCCGGAAAAACAGCGCCTGGTATTTAACATGAAGTACTATGATGACATGAAATATGAAGAAATGTCGCAGGTGTTGGGAACCAGCGTAGGGGCATTAAAGGCATCATTTCATATTGCGGTTAAGAAGATTGAGAATTATTTAATGAACAACGATTAAACCATTCAAGTAAAAGATATTCAATTATATATGGATTTGAATGAGATGAATGAGGATTGGCGGGAGGAGGCGCCAAAGCTTGCAGCAATGGAGAAGATAAATCCATTTTTAGTGCCGGAGGGATATTTTGAAAAGATGCATGAACAATTGCAAGCACAAATTTCTATCCACCAGTTTGATAATCAACAAGATTTTTTTCAGTTACCTGATCAATATTTTGATACCCTTGAGGGTCAGATTTCATCTCGCGTAAAATTGGAGCAACTTGTTGGCAATGCAGCCGGAGAAGTATTTTCGGTCCCCGAAAATTACTTTGAAAGTTTGGAAGATAAGATTAATGCGAAGATTGGGATCACTGGCAAAAAGCAATCTAACATACGGAAACTGACTTCTTCTTGGATAACTTATGCCGCAGCGGCTTGTATTACAGCAGTATTAACTTTCGGAATTTATAATTATCGCACATTAAAAACTGCTAACGTAGAAAGTCAAATAGCGCAACTCCCTGAAGAGGATATTGTGAATTACTTGCAATTATATAGCGATGCGGGAGATGTTCAAGCGCTAGCGAGCAATATGGAACTCGTTCCCGAAGCTTCCGAATTGATTCCTGAGATTTCGGATAGTGAAATAGAAAAATACTTACAATCAAATTTATAAAGATGAGGACTTTACTATATAGCCTTACAATCGGCCTATTTTTATTAGGAACCGCGGCAATGGCACAGGATGGCGGATCGCAAATCGAATCGGTTAAAGCCGCATTTATAACTCAAAAGTTAGATTTAACTCCTGAAGAATCTAAAAAATTCTGGCCGGTTTACAACAACTATCATGAAGAGCTTCAGCAGCTTGTTAAAAAGAAAAATCAGCAACGAAGAGAATCTGGCACACCACCTGATGAGCTTAAAATGGAAAGTGATATCCTGGAATTAAGAAAACGCTATCGCGATGAATTCTCTAAAGTTTTACCGAGCCAAAAAGCTGCGATGGTTTATCCGGCTGAACGAGAGTTCCGGCAACAGTTGATTCAACATTTAAAACATAGAAATCAAAAAAATTAAAAATACAAAAGCCTCAAACTAATGAGGCTTTCGTATTTTTATCCAATGCTAAACCTCCGCCAGCTTTTCTTACTTAACAACGCACAAACTTCTTCTACGCCTCGCTTGCTGGAGATTGAACGTGCTGAGGGAATTTACCTTTATGAACCTTCAGGTAAAAAGTATATGGATTTAGTTTCAGGTTTTGCAGTGAGTAATGTGGGCCATCGAAATGAAAATGTAGTTAACGCTATAAAAGATCAGGTTGATCGTTACATGCACCTCTCAGTTTACGGCGAGTTTGTGCAGGCACCTCAGGTATTATTTGCTGAAAAATTAGTTTCGGTTTTACCCAAAAATCTTGACTGTGTTTACTTCGTTAACTCCGGAACTGAGGCAACTGAGGGAGCTTTGAAACTTGCTAAGCGCTTTACGGGGAGAAGTAAAATAGTTTCCTGCAATAATGCTTATCATGGAAGCACTCATGGTGCCTTAAGTGTAATGGGCAACGATTACTATAAAGATGCCTATCGGCCCTTATTACCTGAGGTTTCGTTTATAAATTTCAATGATCAATCAGATATTCAGAGCATCGATTCTGAAACCGCCTGCGTAATCATGGAAACCATACAAGGAGAGGCAGGGGTGAGAGTTCCGGATATTGAATATTTAAAAGCGATTAGAAAGCGATGCGACGAAACCGGAACATTACTAATCCTGGACGAAATTCAAACCGGGTTCGGGCGAACCGGCAAGTTATTCGCCTTTGAGCATTTTGATATTGTTCCAGATATTTTGTTGCTGGCAAAAGGAATTGGGGGGGGTATGCCGATCGGAGCATTTATTTCCAGCAAAGAAATAATGAACGTTCTAACTGATAACCCAATACTTGGACATATCACTACATTCGGAGGTCATCCTGTTTGTTGCGCTGCTGGACTGGCTACTTTAAACACAATTCTTGAAGAAAATCTAATGCACAATATCGACAAAAAAGAAGCTTTGTTCCGTCGGTTATTGATTCATCCTGCAATAAAAGAGGTAAGAGGTAAAGGCTTAATGCTCGCGATTCAATTAAATAATTTCGAACAGGTTGAAGCTGTCAGCAAAATCGCTACAGATAGCGGAATTATTATTGATTGGTTTCTTCATTGCGATACCTCATTGCGAATTGCTCCTCCATTAATTATATCAGATAGCGAAATCCAAATTGCCTGCGAGAAAATTTTACAAGCAATCTCAGACTATTCTTAAAATTCAAGGATTTGTTTCATAAAACTTACAAATAATTCGCTTTTCGATTCAAATTATTAAGATAATTACAAATATTTTCTAATATATTTACAAAAACCGAACTTCCTTTATATGAGTGGAACAAATTTTTTAGGAAAATATGAATTAACTTCAAATACTTGGGATGAGATGTTCAATAACGAACATAATATCCGTTCCCCATATCAAAAAGTAATAGATTATTTAACAACTGAGTCTATAGAAGACTTAAATAAAAAAGAAGAGCTGGCGAAACGACTGTTTATGAGCCAGGGTATAACCTTTACGGTTTACAATAGTGGGGAGGGAATAGAAAAGATCTTCCCTTTTGATATTATCCCGAGAATCATTACCGCATCAGATTGGACCTTCATAGAAGCTGGTATTAAGCAGCGTCTAAAGGCACTTAACATTTTTCTCAAAGACATTTATAGCAATATGTTCATCGTAAAAGATGGCATTATTCCTATTAGCATGATTTACTCCTGCCCTCATTTTTTAAGAGAGATGTTCAATGTCGCGGTCCCATATGATATTTATGTTCACATTGCGGGTATAGACCTTATCCGCGACAGCGATGGTACTTATTATGTTTTAGAAGACAATTTACGTACTCCATCCGGCGTAAGCTATATGCTGGAAAATCGGGAAATCACTAAACGCCTCTTCCCCGATCTTTTACCGAAATGCCGCGTACGCAGTGTGACGGAATATCCTGGCATCCTCTATAAAAACTTGCTGGCAATATCTCCCCGTCAAATTTCAAATCCAAATATTGTGTTATTGAGTCCGGGAGTTTATAATTCAGCATATTTTGAACACACCACGCTTGCACGTTTAATGGGAGTTGAATTAGTAGAAGGCCGGGATTTAATGGTTGATAATCACAAGGTCTATATGAAAACAACCAACGGGCGTCAGCAAGTAGACGTAATTTATCGCCGGGTTGATGATGAATATCTTGATCCTTTGGTGTTTAATCCTGGAAGTATTTTAGGTGTGGCTGGCTTAATGAGTGCTTACCGTAAAGGAAATGTAGCCATTGTTAATGCAGTAGGAAATGGTGTTGCGGATGATAAAGCTATTTACTCTTATGTTCCTGATATGATCAAGTATTACCTGAATGAAGAGCCATTATTGAAAAATGTGCCTACATACCAACTTGGAAATAAAGATCATCAGGAATATGTCTTTAAAAACATTGAAACGATGGTTGTGAAAAAAACGAATGGAAGTGGGGGTTACGGTATGTTAATGGGCTATTCCGCAACCGAAAATGAAATTGAAGAATATAAAAAAGAGATACTTCAAGATCCCCGCCAATTTATTGCGCAGCCTACTATAAACTTATCCGCCGCTCCCTGTTATATGAATGGATGTTTAATGCCGCGTAGAATAGACCTCAGACCTTTTGCACTTTGCGGCCCACAGGGAATAGAAATTGTTCCGGGCGGACTAACCCGTGTGGCTTTAACGGAAGGATCAATGATAGTAAACAGTTCGCAAGGCGGAGGAAGTAAAGACACCTGGGTGTTGGCCTCATAATTAAATAAGCATGTTAAGCAGAGTCGCATCAAATTTATATTGGTTAAGCCGTTATGTAGAGCGCAGTGACGGAATTTTAAGAATGCTGAAGATTAATTATGCCTCTTCACAAGATTCTATACATGAGTTTACCTGGCGTCCGGTTATAAAGCTTTACACTAAGCTCGATAACGAGGAAATTAAAAAGATTGAACATCGTAGCCGGGAAGTTTTACTTTACATGATAGCAGGTAAAGAGAACCCGAACTCGATCATCAATTTAATTACGCTAGCGCGTGAGAATGCAAGAAGTGTACAGGATCACATAACCAAAGATTTATGGCAATGTTTAAATGAATATTATCATCTGATAAAAGAGAATAAGCTAATATCCTACTTAAAAAAAGATGATCCTATATCGGCTTTGGATATCCTGATAAGGCAAGGTATGCTTTATTGTGGCACTGCCGAAGTAACAATGGAACGAGGTGAAGGCAGAAGCTTTATGAATATTGGTAAATACCTCGAAAGAAGCATTCAATCTGCTGACATTCTTGATGTTAAGTTCGGAACTATCAATAACGATCCAGATTTATTGACAGATACATCTTACTGGAAGCACTTACTCCTATCGCTAGGGGGCTACGAACTTTATTTGAAGACCTATCGGCAAGGTTTTGAAGCCGAAAACGTTTTAGAATTAATTGCGCTTAACAGCGATTTTCCCCGATCTGTCTTATATTCAGTAAACCATATTTCCAGATACCTTGAACGGCTGAGAATAAATAATAACATCTCAGAAATTAAAGAAATATCAATTCTGATAGGACGGCTCGAAAGCAGGATTAAATACAGTACATTACAATCGATTAGGCAAGAGGGCTTACACCCTTATTTATACTCTATAAAGAAAGATCTTTATACAATCGGAGACTCTTTAAATATGCAGTATTTTGCTTACTCATAACTAGTATTAAATGCCAAAATTTAAGATAAAGCATATAACCCGATATATTTATACCGGTTTAGTGAGAGATAGTGCCAATCAAATCATTTTGTTTCCCATAAATGATGAATTTCAAGAGGTACTTAAGCATAATTTGAGAATTAGCGGGGATCCGATTGTTGATCTTTATCAGGATTATTATGGGAACCAGGTCGGTAGTTTTACACATTGCGTACCACATGCCGAACTTGAAATTAACTCCGAATTATTGGTAGACACTCACCATAAAATTCTTCCTGTTGATGATATGTTTGCTTCACAACAGTGGATTGATCTGGAATCACTTCATTCAAAAACCCCTTATGTTGACTATCTGATGGTAGAAAACTTTGAGGCTTTAGAGGAGTTAAAAAACATTGTAGAGCAGGAACGGATAGTGCAGGAAACACCCTACCAAACCTCATTAAGATATAACAAATACGTTTTTGACAATTTTAAATACATTCCTGGTATAACAACAGTAGAAACAAGTTTAGATGAAGTTTGGAAACTAAAAGCAGGTGTTTGCCAGGATTTTGCACATATACTTCTGGTGATGTTGAGGTTACTCAATATTCCTTCAAGATATGTGAGCGGCTATGTTTGCCCTAATAAAAACGGGATGCGCGGAGAAGGGGCTACTCATGCCTGGGTTGAAACGTATCTTCCAAACTTTGGCTGGTTAGGTTTGGATCCAACGAACAATTGCGTTGCAAATGAAACTCATGTGCGATTAGCTGTAGGAAGAAATTTCCCTGATTGTAGTCCGGTTAAAGGAGTTTATAAAGGGCAGGCAAAACACGAATTGGAAGTCTCTGTATCGGTTTCTTATGAAAATGATTTGATGGATTTGGCTGAGACAACGGATATCACGATAGAAAAGGCTCCAGGATTTAAAGTGAACAGCTTTAAATTGTATACAGACTTACTGGAGCAACAACAACAGGAACAGCAGCAGCAATAATTTCAAGACAGATTATAAAAAAGAAGGGGAAGCACAAACTTCCCTTTCTTTTTTATAATCCCTGTATCCAACTAAATTGATATTGCAATGTTGGTGGCTTAATACGTTCGGCTAATCTGATTAAACGATCAGGCAGCTTAACCAAATAATCTCTGGCTTTTTCACCAGACTCATCTAAGCCGGTAACTTTCTCGATCTCCCACTCTTTGATTAGATCACGTAGAATCTCTACATAGTCAATTGCGGTATAAACACCGAGTCGTTGAGCGGCATCTGCGAAATGAGTAAACGTTTCACCTGCTTTTTTGCCTAACTCGCGTAGGAAATGAGCCGGCATTACGATCTTTTTACGCATCATATCTTCGAATGCAAGCATAACCTCGTTCGGGTCAACCTTCATTATTTGATAGATAAAATCCGTATAAGCTTTGGCGTGACGGGCTTCATCTCCGGCTATAAAACCGCACATCTTAGATAATAATGTATCACCTTCCTTCTTTGCCAAGGAAGCTACCCGTCTATGTGAAACATTCGTAGCTAATTCCTGGAAGCTGGTGTATATAAAATTTCGGTAAGGATCTCTGTCAGTTCCAATATCAAAACCATCAGCAATTAAATACTGCGTTGATATTTCCATTTGGCGCATGTTTACACGACCTGATAAATACAGATATTTATTTAGCAAATCTCCATGACGGTTCTCTTCTCCAGTCCAATGTCTCAACCATTTCATCCAGCCGCCTTCTTCATCTTTAGAAACGCCTTCAACGGTTGCCAACCAAGACTCGTAAGTAGGCAATGCTTCTTCAGTAATTGTATCACCAATTAATACGGCAAAGAAATCGTAAGGAAGAGCTCTTGCTGTTTCCTGTAGTTCTTTAACCTCCTGTAAAAAGTTATCACTGCTTGAATCTGGCAGAAAGTCGGCAGGCTGCCATATCGTGTCTATTGGCTTAAGATACTCGCCAATATTATCCAGCATATATTTTTCAATATGCTGCATTACTTCTCTTCTTGCACCGTAATTGATGTTCATGCTTTTTATTTAAAGTGGCAAAGATAAAGATATAAATGAATTCTTTACTATAAGGTATTATGAGAAACCATTTAATGAAAAGATAGTTTGCGCCCTCTCCTAAAACAAAAAAAGCCCGTTAGAGAATCTAACGAGCTTTTAGTAAAATTTGGCACCGACCTACTCTCCCACGTGTTACCGCAGTACCATTGGCTCTGGCGGGCTTAACTTCTCTGTTCGGAATGGGAAGAGGTGGACACCGCCG
>JANMZB010000660.1:0-33495 GCA_031382725.1 Sphingobacteriaceae bacterium
TACGACAGCCCGCAGCTTTTTGTGGCGTTGTTGGCCTTAAACCTACTTACGGTCGCGTTTCCAGGCATGGCATTATCGCTTATGCATCATCATTTGACCAGGTAGGCCCGATAACAAAATCGGTAGAAGATGCCGCTTTACTTTTAGAGGTTATTGCCGGGCATGATGAATATGATAGCACTTGCTCAACATTACCTGTGCCGACTTATTCTAAAAACTTAACGTCATCCGGAAAAAAACGCATTGCTTATTTACCAGAAACGCTTAATAGTGAAGGTCTAGATCCTGAGATAAAGTTACTTACTGAAAATACTATTAAACGTCTTATCGAAGAAGGGCATGAAGTTGAGCCAATATCTTTCCCTTATTTGGATTATGTAGTGCCAACTTATTACATACTTACCATGGCCGAATCATCATCTAATTTGGCGAGATACGATGGTGTGCACTATGGCTATCGCAGTCCGAATGCTGTAGATTTAGAAAGCACTTATAAAAAATCAAGGTCTGAAGGATTTGGTGATGAGGTAAAGCGTCGTATTCTTTTGGGAACATTCGTTTTGAGCGCCGGGCATTATGATGCGTTTTACGGGAAAGCTCAAAAAGTAAGACAACTGATACGAAAAAAAACAGATGAGATTCTTGAAAACCATGATTTCATTTTGCTTCCAACAACGCCGGGCCCGGCATTTGGTATCGGAGAAAAAATTGATGATCCGGTAGTAATGTATCTGGCAGATATCTTTACAGTGCAGGCTTCTTTGGCAGGTATACCTGCAATTTCATTACCTATTGGAGAAAATAAGGAAAACCTGCCTTTGGGGATTCAGTTTATTGGAAAGCGTTTTGGCGAAGCAGAATTGCTTGCATTTTCTAAATACGTTATGAACGTAACAAAAAAAGAAGTAGTTTAGTAAAAGGCACGGTGTATAATCGCATAGTGCCAATGAGTTTTAAGATGAAAAGAACAGTAACCTTTACTTTGGTATTGTTCAGCGGATTGGGGATTTTGGGATTTTCGCTGGATACTAAAGCATCAGTAATTAAAGAAATTTCGAATCGGTCTTCTGCGTCTTTAGACCCTACATGCCGATTAACCCTTGAAAATTTACAAAAAACGGTTCCTTTAACTTATAATGAGTCTGTTCAAAAACTCATCAATTCTTACGCATCTCAAAAAACACGCTTCTCTAAAGTTCTGGGATTATCGAAATATTACTTTCCCATCTATGAGCGTGTATTTAAAGAAAAAGGCCTTCCAGACGAATTAAAATATCTTTCTGTTGTAGAATCATCATTAAATCCTCACGCAAAATCATGGGTTGGCGCAACCGGTTTGTGGCAATTCCTCGAACCTGTTGGAAAGATCTATGGGCTAACAATAGATGATAACGTTGATGAGCGCAAAGATCCGGTTTTAGCTTCTGCGGCAGCAGCAGATTATTTACTGAAATCTTATGCCATGTATAACGATTGGTTATTAGCAATCGCATCCTACAATTGCGGTCACAATAATATTCGCTGGGCCAGAGAAAATGCAGGCGGCGGTAATCTTGATTACTGGCAAATACGCAAATACCTTCCGGTTGAAACACAGGGTTATGTACCTGCTTTCATCGCAACCCTTTACATCATGAATACCAGTAAACGTCATGGCATTTATCCAGGGGAAACCGGTTTCAATATTTTCACCAACACCCTTACAGTTAACAGGAAGGTATCATTGTGGAGTATCGCGAAAGCTACAGACGTAAGCATAGATATTTTATCGCTGCTCAACCCCTCTTATAAAAACCAAATTCTTAAGGGAAGTTTAAAGAATCCCAAGAAATTGGTGATTCCCGAAATCAAACCATATATCTATACCGCTCTAACTACCGAAATGCTTAAAACAGAACCGGTTGAAGGCGACCTGCTACTTGTTTATACTATTCCCGAAAGCGAGAAACCTAAAGTTACCGGCTTCGTTACCCGCAATGTATACTTCACTTATAAAGTACAAGAAGGCGACACGTTGTTTTCTATAGCTGAGAAGTTTAATGGAACCGAAGAGGAAATTAAAATACTCAATAAACTTAAGCACTACTCCGTTAAACCCGGAATGATTTTAAGAATCAGGGAAAGCTAGTGTTAAGTCAAAATTAAAAATCGGGGTTGTTCTATAACGCCAGTTCCATTTTTATACTCACCATCTACTTCTTTCTTATAACAAGATTGATTTTCTAAATTTCAATTTCTCTGCAAAAGAATTGTAATTTTACCTGTCTCACCAAGCGGAGTATTTAATGAGTAAAATAAATCGGAAACAGGATGCCCTTGACTACCATTCTCAGGGACGTCCCGGGAAGATCGAGGTGGTTCCTACCAAACCTACCAATTCACAAAGAGACCTTACTTTAGCTTACTCGCCGGGTGTTGCCGAGCCTTGTTTACGCATTGCTGAGAACATTGACGACGTTTACAAGTATACCGCAAAAGGGAATCTGGTAGCAGTTATTAGCAACGGTACGGCAGTATTAGGCCTAGGAGATATCGGTCCGGAAGCCGGTAAACCAGTGATGGAGGGAAAAGGGCTTCTATTTAAAATCTTTGCTGATATCGACGTTTTCGATTTGGAATTAAATACCAAAGATGTAGACGAATTTGTAAGAATTGTTAAAGCGCTGGAACCGACTTTTGGAGGTGTTAACCTCGAAGATATAAAGGCTCCGGAGTGTTTTGAAATAGAGCGCCGTCTTAAAGCGGAGATGAATATTCCTGTAATGCACGATGATCAGCATGGCACGGCGATAATATCTGCGGCAGCACTTTTAAATGCTTGTGAGATCCAGAAAAAGAGGCTCGATAAAATTAAGATTGTGATTAATGGCGCAGGCGCAGCTGCCATTTCCTGCTCCCGTTTGTATCTAAGTCTGGGGGCAAAAAAAGAAAATATGGTGATGATTGATCGGTCGGGAGTTATCCGAAAAGATCGCGAAAAGCTTGATGCTATTAAAGCTGAATTTGCCACAGACAGAAATATAAATACGCTTGAAGAAGCGATGAAAGATGCAGATGTTTTCATCGGGCTTTCTACAGCTGATGTTTTAAGTGCGCAGGTGCTGAAAACAATGGCCAAAAATCCTATTGTTTTCGCTATGGCGAATCCTAACCCCGAAATTGCTTACGATAAAGCTGTCGCGGCCAGAAAAGATGTGATCATGGCTACCGGGCGTTCCGATTATCCAAACCAGGTAAACAATGTATTGGGATTCCCTTATATTTTTCGGGGCGCATTGGATGTGAGAGCAACCGGCATTAACGAAGAAATGAAGATTGCGGCGGTAAAAGCAATCGCCGAACTGGCTAAGAAAACAGTTCCGGAAAGTGTAAATCTCGCTTATAACCTTAAAAATATAAAGTTTGGTAAAGATTATATTATCCCCAAACCAAACGACCCAAGGCTTATTACTTCAGTTTCACTAGCCGTAGCCAAAGCAGCTATTGATTCGGGCATTGCACGCAAAACAATTACCGATTGGGACGCTTACGCGGAAGAACTGAGCCGCAGGCTTGGAACAGAAGATGCTTTATTACGGGGGATTAGCAACAAAGCGAAATCCGACCCGAAATGTGTGGTTTTCGCTGAAGCAGATCATTATAAAATTTTAAAATCAGCGCAAATTGTTCGGGACGAAGGTATTGCCCGCCCTATTCTTTTGGGGAATAAAGACCTGATCAACAAGATTATTAAAGAAACCGGGCTGGATATTGAAGGGATGCAAATTATTGATCCATCCCAGGAAACTGAAAATATTGAACGCTATGCTCAATTCCTTTACAAGAAAAGACAACGTCGGGGAATAAATCTGTTTCAGGCTCGTAAAATGATGCTCGACCGTAATTATTACGGCGCTTGCATGGTAGAGTTTGGCGAAGCCGATGCGCTGATTTCAGGCCTTACTAAAGACTATGGCGCAACCGTAAAACCTGCCTTGCAGGTAATTGGAACAGAGGCCGGTGTTAACCGTGTTGCCGGAATGTACATGATGCTCACAAAAAAGGGCCCTGTCTTTTTTGGAGACACAACTATCAATAAAAATCCAACTATTGAGGAATTGGTAGATATTACCATTCTGTTGAATAAATCGGTACAAAAGTTTAACATCAACCCTCGCATTGCGGTATTATCTTATTCAAATTTTGGATCTAACGAAGATGATGTGCCATATAAAACCCGCGAAGCAGTTCGGATTTTGCACGAGCAACATCCGGAAATAACGGTAGACGGAGAAATGCAGGCTAACTTTGCTATCAATAACGCACTTTTAAAAGATAATTTTCCATTTAGTACGCTTTCAGATGCACCTGCAAACACTTTAGTTTTTCCAAATCTTGAATCGGGAAATATAGCTTATAAACTTTTACAGGAACTTGGTGAGGCCGAGGCGATTGGACCAATCTTATTAGGCTTAAACAAGCCGGTTCATGTACTTCAAATGGGCAGCTCAGTTCGCGAAATTGTAAATATGGTAACAATTGCTGTAGTAGACGTACAATCTAAACAGGAATTGAACGTTGTAAAAAAACGCAAAAGTTTATTTAGTCGTAGAAAAGTATAATGTACGCTTACATTTCAGGGAAATTAGTTTTCAAGTGTGCTACTTTTGTGGTGATTGAAGCGAACGGAGTGGGATATCATATCAATATATCCCTTAACACTTATTCGAAAATAACAGGTAAAGAAAATTGTAAGCTGTATACCTGGCTGCATGTTAAAGAAGATGCTCATACCTTATATGGGTTTTCTGATGAGGGAGAAAAGCGGCTATTTCTTCATTTGATTTCAGTGTCGGGCATTGGCCCGGGCACAGGTCGAATGATTTTATCATCGGTTACACCGGATGAAATTCAAACAGCTATTGTAAAAGGTGATGTATCCCAAATGCAACGGATAAAAGGGATTGGACCAAAATCTGCGCAGCGCTTAATTTTAGAATTACAAGACAAGTTAAAGAAAGAGGGAATTGAGACATTAACTGACGCACCGCAGTATAATACTGTAAAAGATGAAGCATTGTCTGCTTTAGTGATGCTTGGCTTTTCCAAGAATTTGGCCGAGAAGACATTGGATCAGACCATTAAAAATTCAACAGAAACATTATCGGTTGAACAATTAATTAAGTTTGCCTTGAAAACCTTATAATTACATTAAACACTAAAGATTTTGAGAAGTTTAAGTGCGTTCAGCATACTGGGGATCTGCTGTTTTTTCTTTATAAACATTTCTGGAGGTGTCTTCGCGCAAACTCAAAACTCAGCATCAGATTCCCTAAAAATTAAATATCCATTTTCTGATTCACGGATATTAGAGTTAAAACCTAAGCCGGGTTTTTATCTCCCCAATCCATCAAATATTCAACGAAGCGTTGATTTCGATCCGGTAACGAAACGTTATATTATTCAGGACAAAATTGGAGATAAGCCTTTCCGCGCACCTCAATATTTAACGATAGACGAATATCAGAAATATGAGAGCGAGCAAATAAAAAGAAATAACTGGAAACAGCTTTCGGATGCGCCAATTGAAAAATCGCACGAGCCTGGTTTTGTACCAGCCATTAATATAAAAAGTAAAAGTTTTGAACGCATTTTTGGCGGTTCTATAATCGATATCAGGCCACAGGGAAGTGCCGAATTAACGCTCGCGGGGAGGATTAATAAAAATGAAAACCCCTTGTTTAATGAGCGGCAGCGAAAACAGGGGAGCTTTGATTTCGACCAACGAATTCAAATGAATGTTGTTGGAAGAATTGGGGAAAAACTTCGCATCTCAACAAATTATAACACCGAGGCACAGTTTGATTTTGAAAATCAAATGAAGCTTGATTATACCGGTAAACCGGATGAAATTATACAGAAAATTGAGGCCGGTAACGTAAGCTTGCCTTTAAGTTCTACATTGATAACGGGCAGTCAAGCTCTATTCGGCTTAAAAACACAATTGCAGTTTGGCAGGTTAAATGTTACCAGCATTTTTTCACAGCAAAAATCACAACCCAAAGAAATAAATATCAGCAACGGTTCTCAGCAAAATGAATTTAGAATTGGCGCCGATAATTACGAGGCTAATAAGCATTATTTCCTGGCTCAATATTTCAGAGATAATTATAATAAATCGCTCCAAAACATCCCGATAATTACCTCCAACACAACCATAAGCAAAATTGAAGTGTGGGTAACAAATCGCAGCAATAGCACTACCGATTCAAGAGATGTGCTTGGATTTCTGGATTTAGGGGAGAATAATCCTCATAACAAAATTCTATTTCAAGGCGGTGGTTCGAAATTGCCTTCAGGATTTAAAAGCCCAGATTTTCCACCAGAATCTAATAATTTATTAGGAAGCCTGCCTTCGGGAGCAAGATCTACTAATTCAAATGACATCAATACCTACTTCCAAAGTACCGGTGGAACGGATAACTATTCTAAACTTACTTATGCAAGGAAGCTGACCGAAAGGGAATTTACACTAAACGCGCGTTTAGGTTATATATCCTTAAATGCGGCATTAAATGCTGACGAGGTTTTAGCTGTGGCTTATCGTTACAATGCTAATGGAGTTGAATACCAGGTGGGTGAGTTTTCATCAGATGTTCCGGTAGATCCCAATACCCCGCAACTACTCTTTGTTAAATTACTTAAAAACGAAATTTTGAAGGTAAATCTGCCTTCATGGGATTTGATGATGAAAAACATCTACTCTCTTGGTGGTTATCAAGTTAGCAGAACGGCGTTTAATTTCAACATTTTCAGACTGGATGAGGGGACTGGCATCGAACAACCTGTAATTAAGGATTCAATTAATTCAAATCCGTTAAACGGGAAACTTTGGATCCAGGCAACTAATCTTGATAATTTGAATCAGGTAGGTGATAGCAAACCTGATGGATTTTTTGATTTTATTGACGGCGTTACGATAGATGCGCTTAATGGGCGAATTACCTTTCCTGTAAAGGAGCCTTTCGGGTCGGATCTGGCCGCCAAATTAAAAGATTCTGTACTAATTAAAAAATACGTTTTTCAGCCTCTTTATGATTCTACACGTGTAAGTGCCCAGCAATTATTTACCAGGCTTAACCGGTATGTTTTTAAGGGTACTTACCAATCCGAAGTAAGCTCAGAGTTCCAATTGAACGCCATTAATGTTCCGCCCGGCTCGGTACAGGTAACTGCCGGAACGTTGCCGCTAACGGAGGGCGCAGATTATACGGTAGACTATAACAGCGGCAGGGTTAGAATTTTGAACCAGGCATTACTTAGTTCCGGACAGCAGATTAAAATTAAAATGGAAAATAATGAGCTCTTTGGCTTACAGCAACGCTCGTTATTTGGCTCCAGATTTGACTATCGTGTAAACGATAAATTAAACCTTGGAGGTACTATTATGAACCTTTCCGAGAAGCCACTCACGCCTAAAATTAATATCGGCGAAGAGGCTATATCCAATACCATTTGGGGAATGGATGCTAACTACAGTTCCGATTCACGGTGGCTTACAAAAATGGTCGATAAGATCCCATTTATCAGTACAAAAGAAAAGTCGTCTATTACGTTTACAGGAGAATTTGCGAAACTAATACCGGGTCATCCAAGGGCGTTAAACTTTGCGGGAAGTAAAAACGGGGCAAGTTACCTGGATGATTTTGAAGGAAGCCGCTCAATCATTGATATTAAAAGTCCGGTATCGTGGCAAATATCTGGAACACCCAAAGGTGGGCTGTTTCCTGAGGAACAAAACTCAGATGTCAGCTATGGCTTCAATCGCGCAAAACTTGCATTTTATACCATCGATCCAATTTTCTTTAATCGTAATAATAATTTAACGCCCGATAATATTAAGAATAACAAAACCGAGCAATCTAACCATTACGTAAGAGAAGTAATTGAACAGGAAGTTTTTCCTTTTAAGCAAGCCGCCACCGGCCAAAATCTTACGCTCCCAACATTCGACTTAGCTTATTACCCTACATTGCGAGGGCCCTACAATTATACCACTACCGGCGTAAATCCGAACGGAACGTTAAATAATCCTAAAAATCGCTGGGGAGGTATTTTTAGACGGTTGGAAAGCACCGATTTCGAATCTCTTAATATCGAGTTTATCGAAATGTGGGTTATGGATCCCTTTATTTATAAACCAGGCGCTTCGGGTGGTGATTTATATTTTAATTTGGGAAGTATTTCTGAAGACATCTTAAAAGATGGAAGAAAATCTTTAGAAAATGGCTTGCCTGCAGATGGTAATGTGAGTAAAACTGATCCGACCTTTTGGGGAAGAGTTCCAAAGCTTCAGCCGGTTATTCAGGCTTTTGATAACGATCCTGCTGCCAGAAGATTACAAGACGTAGGTTTGGATGGATTAAACAGCACTGAAGAACGCCAGTTCTTCTCTCCATTCTTAAACGCATTAAATCCACAAGCGGCCAGCCAGTTGCAAGCCGATCCTTCATCTGATGACTTTCAATACTATCGCGGTAGCAATCTGGATAATATAAATGCAGGGATATTAAAACGATATGAACGCTATAATGGAACAGAAGGTAACTCGAAAACCAATGAGCAGTCACAATCGGAGCTTGGAATAGACAATTCCGCCGCAACAGCCCTTCCTGATGGGGAAGATATCAACCGCGACAATAACTCTTCCCTTGCTGATGAGTATTTCCAATATAAAGTGTCTATCCGTCCGCAGGACATGATAGTTGGCCAGAATTTTATTACTGATAAAGTTATTTCATCCGTTAAACTGGCGAATGGACTTACTCAGCAAGTAGCTTGGTATCAATTTAAAATTCCTATTGCCCAGGGTCAAAAAGTGGGTAATATCCAGGATTTCAAATCAATTCGGTTTGCCCGGATGTTTTTAACCGACTTTGCGGATACAACCATTTTAAGAATGGCAAGGCTGCAGTTGGTGCGTGGAGAGTGGCGCAGGTACAATGCTGAAAATAGCCCGGCAAAAGTCATTGCTGATCCAGACTTGGTGAACCCAGCCCTGGATGACTCAAAGCTTGATGTTAGCACCGTGAACATCGAAGATAATGGGCGTCGTACTCCAATTCCTTATGTAGTTCCCCCCGGCATAGAGCGCGAAAGAGATTTCAGTAATTTTAGAGGTGACACCCGCCAGAATGAGCAGTCTTTGTCCCTGGCAGTAAAAAAACTGCGCGACGGCTATGGCCGCGCTGCTTTCCGAACCACTTTTAACGATTTTAGATCTTACAGACGAATAGAAATGTTTATTCATGCTGAAGGCCCTCAGTTACAAGACAAGGATGTTAATGCCTTTTTACGTATTGGTACAGATAATCAGGACAATTACTATCAATACGAAATTCCATTAAAAGTCACAGTGCCCGGTTCAAAAGATGCGAACGCTATATGGCCGGAAGTAAATAAGATGGATTTCGAATTAAAAAATTTCCAGATAGCTAAAGCAAGAAGAAACGATGAGGTAGAAAAAAAGACACATGCTGGCAATAATGTTCCTTATATCTATGATACCGGCAATGGGAAAATAACAATTCTCGGTCAGCCGGATTTAAGTAAAGTAAGAATTTACATGGTGGGGATTAAAAATCCCTTGCGAGGTTCTGGTACCGGTATAGACGATGGACTAGAAAAAGACGCCGAAGTTTGGTTCAACGAATTACGGTTAACCGACTTTGATGAACGTGGCGGGTGGGCCGCTACTGCCCGAATGAATACTAAATTAGCCGATCTTGGAGATATTACTTTATCCGGAAGTACAAGTACTATTGGCTTTGGCTCAATTGATAAAAAAGTAAGTGAACGCAACCGGAGCGAAGATATGTTCTTTGATTTTGCATCGAGCCTGGAATTAGGCAAGTTTTTCCCTGCCCGTTCCGGAGTTAAGATTCCTGTATTTTTTAACTTTTCACGCCAGCTGAGCACACCGCAATACGATCCAAACTTTCAGGATACTGAATTAAAAAATTCGTTAGAAGGTCTTTCGAGAAATGAGCGAAAAAACTATCTCGGTATCGTAAACGATTTTACAAAGCGCAGAAGCATCAACTTTACCAATGTAAGAAAGATAAAAACTGATCCCGATAGTAAAAGTAGGTTATGGGATATTGAGAACCTAAGTGCGACATTTGCTTTCACAGAATTCAAGCATCACGATTTTATAACGGAGAACGATTTACAAAAGACTTACAGGGGTGGCCTTGCATATAATTTTTCGGGCCAGCCAAAAAGCTACACGCCTTTTGATAAGATTATAAAATCTAAAAAGTTGGCACTTATTAAGGATTTTAATTTTACGTTACTGCCATCATCTTTAAGCTTTAGAACAGATATAGACCGCTTATATTCTGAAAGAACATTACGGAATACTTCAGCTGAAGGTGCTCAGAAGAACTATGCGCCAATAGCAACCAACTACAATAAAAATTTCTTCATGAATCGCCTTTATGGCATAAACTGGGATCTTTCAAAATCACTTAAACTAGATCTTAATGCTACCAATTATTCGGTTATAGACGAACCGGAAGGTCGTTTGGAAGGATCAAAAAGAGATTCTGTTTGGCAAAACTTTAAAAAATTAGGCCGGAACACAAATTATAATCACACTATAAATCTTAACTATACAGTTCCGATCAATAAGATTCCAGCTCTTAGTTGGACTAGCCTGGTAGCTCGATACGGCACCAACTTCAACTGGACTGCAGAGCCCTTAGCAACTGCCCGAAAAGACACTTTGGGTAATACAATTCAAAATGCCCGTACTTTTCAGCTGAATCCGTCTTTGAATCTTGTTACCTTATATAACAAATTTGCATTTATACGCAAAGCAAGCGATCCTAAAAGTAAGGGTGCAAAAAAATATTTAATTGGTGCTTTAACCGGATTAAAAAACTTAACGGGTGCTTATACAAAAACAGAAGGAACATTTTTACCCGGCTATCTTCCTGGAACAAAAGTGCTGGGTTACGATTTTAATGCAAATGCTCCAGGCTGGGATTTTCTTTTGGGAAGTCAGGATGATTTAAGGCCAAAAGCAATTGATCGTAATTGGATATCTAAAGACAGTTTGATGAATCAACTGTATGTAAACACTAAAAAAGAAGATCTAAATATAAGAGGAAGTATTGAGCCACTTGCTGATCTCCGAATAGAACTAACAGCTACAAAAAGCCAGAGTTTTAATTACTCTACAACCTTTAAGTATAGTCTCGAAGCCAGAGATTTTGTAAATCAAAGCCCTACAACCACCGGAGATTTCAGCATCTCTTACTCGTTATTACGCACCGCTTTTGCAAAGGAAGACAAGAATGGTGCATCTGGTTTATTTAAACGATTTGAAGCAAACAGGGCAATTATTTCAAGACGTCTAGGAGGAATTAATCCCAATTCAACAGGCACCGCGAGTGGGTATGCGGAGGGATATAATAAAAACTCTCAAGATGTAGTTACTGCCGCGTTCCTGGCTGCTTATCGTGGTAAAGATGCAAGCAATATCAAACTGAATGCGTTCCCGAAAATACCAATACCAAACTGGCGATTGACATATAATGGTTTAACGAAATACGATTTCTTTAATAACATATTTGCTTCTTTCGATGTAAATCATACCTATCGTTCTAGCTATAATGTTAATAGTTTTAATTCCTTAGCGCGCTATCGGGAAGAGAACGGTTTCTCAAGCCTAAAAGATGTTAACGGAAACTTCCTGCCATCTTACCAGTTCTCTCAAATCACATTAGCTGAACAATTTCTCCCGCTTATTGGAGTAGATTTTAGGTTAAAAAATAATTTAACAGCCAATTTTGAATACCGAAAATCTCGGCTTTTAAGTTTGAGTCTGGCAAACAGCCAACTTGCACAAATGAATGATAATGGAATTGTATTCGGCTTTGGATTTAGAACTACAAAATTCAGATTTCCTTTCGGCTTATTTAGCGGAAAAAAATCAAGTAATGATCTGAACTTTAAAACCGACTTTGCCGTTAACGATCGGAAAACAGTAATTTACAGAGCAGATGTTGAAGACCCGGAAATATCCTCCGGATCAAAGAACATTACAATAAGGCCATCTCTGGATTATATATTAAATCAAAAACTTAACCTAAGGTTATTCTATGATGGCAACATCACTAAGCCATATACATCGCAAACGTTTAATACCTCCTTTAGTAACTTTGGCTTGAGTTTAAGGTTTACTTTACAATAGCTTAGATTAAACTTTGCTTATACCAACACATACCGCTATTTTTGGCCTAAATAATTGACTATGAATTTTCCCTCAGAATTAAAATATACCAAAGACCACGAATGGATCAGGGTTGAAGGCAATGAAGCAATAATTGGCATTACTGAGTTTGCTCAACGGGAGCTTGGGGATATTGTGTATATCGACATCAACACCGTTGGTAATGAGGTTGCTGAGAATGAAGTTTTTGGAACGGTTGAGGCGGTTAAAACAGTATCAGACCTTTTTATGCCGGTTGCTGGTACTGTACTTGAAATAAATTCAAAATTAGACGCCGCTCCGGAACTAGTTAATCAGGATCCTTATGGTGATGGCTGGATGGTGAAAATTTCAGTTAAATCCACTATAGAGGTTGGTGATCTGCTGTCTTCTGAACAGTATCAGGAACTGATCGGGATTTAAATGATCAATACCTTAAAGCATCAATACCTGGCAATTATCTGGTCGATAATTGTTTTGATCTTGTGCGACATGCCTATCAATGGCACTCCAGGCGATATTCCATTATTCGAAGGGATTGATAAACTGGTTCATACTGGTTTTTTCTTTGTGCTTACAGTGCTTCTTTTTTATGGTAAAATCCGACAACAAGGAAGTTTCCGCTTCCGTATAATGACTATCATTAAAATACTTTTAATTACCGCCACCTTAGGTGCCGGAATTGAGATCTTACAATGGAAAGTCTTTACATACCGTAGTGCAGACATTTGGGATTTCTTTACCGATATGACCGGTGTAGGCATGGGTATTTTTAGTTACATTTTTTTACACAGAACCGGGCATGAAAAATTTAGTTAGACTAGTGATGATCGGGGTGATGATCGGGTCAATATCATCGTGTAAACTTTTCAAAAAAGATTGTAATTGCCCGAAGTTCATTAAACAAACCAATCAAAAATTCTAAATTTATAATCACTAAGCTTATTTGGATTTATTAAAAATAAGGTATATTTTTGATTATGATTCAGTCAATGAAGCTTTCACAACTTAAACCCGGCGAATCGGGCATAATCAAAGAATTTACTGATCTTGAAATGTCCGTAAGATTGATGGAAATGGGTTGCCTTCCCGGCGAACCTATTGTTGTTGAACGTTTAGCACCTCTTGGCGATCCGATGGCGATTACCGTTTCCGGATATCAGTTAAGCCTTCGTAAACAAGAAGCTTCAACAATTATTCTGCAATAAATATAATCGGTGAAGGGTGAGTTGAGAATTGCGCTTGTTGGAAACCCCAATACCGGAAAATCTACTTTATTCAACAATCTAACAGGCCTGCACCAAAAAGTAGGAAACTTTGCAGGTGTTACTGTTGATAAAAAAACCGGCTATTGTAAACTACCTGACGATAGAATCGCCGAAATCATAGACCTTCCTGGTACTTATAGCCTCTATCCAAAAAGCAAAGACGAATCGATTGTATTCGAAGTCTTAGCTGATAAAAATAACCCCTCGCATCCCGATCTGGTAATTATTGTTGCAGATGCTTCTAACCTAAAACGAAACCTACTTCTATATACTCAGGTTGCCGATTTAAAGATTCCGGTTATCATCGCTTTAAACATGATTGATCTATCAGATAAATCAGGAACCGAAATAAATATTGACGAATTAGCGCTGCGTTTAGGGGTTCAGATTATTCCCATTTGCGCCAGACAAGTGAAAAATATTCAAAGCCTTAAAGAAGCGATAACCCATAATTCAAACATTCCGCTACAAACAGACACCATAGAAGTTGAGGCTTTAGCCCCCGACTTGATCAAAAAAATCCGGGAAGAGTTATCTATTAACCTTCCTTATACGGCATTACAATTAGCTCATCAGCATGAGCGTATCCATTTCCTTACTTCCGCGCAAAGCGATAGAATTGAAGAATTAGAACAGGAGTTTTCGTTCCATTCACAAAAAGCGCAAGCTGCCGAAACCATTGCCCGTTATAATTTTATAAATGATGTTCTGTTTGATACAGTAAAATTCAGGCCTGGAGTAGCACAGGAAGAAACTTTTAGTAATAAAATTGATAGTGTGCTAACCCATAAGATCTGGGGATTTACTATCTTTTTCGCAATACTGTTACTCATTTTTCAATCAATCTTTGCCTGGTCGGAGTACCCGATGGCTTTAATTGAAAACCTTTTTTTATGGTTGACCAGATCTGCTCATGCCATATTACCGGCCGGTGTTTTAACCGATTTATTTGTTGATGGGATACTTGCCGGATTAAGCGGTGTATTAGTATTCATTCCTCAAATTGCCATACTCTTCGCATTTATTTCTATCCTGGAAGATACCGGCTATATGGCCAGAGTTACTTTTATGATGGATAAAATCATGCGCAAGGTTGGTCTGAATGGCAAATCTGTCGTTCCGCTGATTGGTGGTTTTGCATGCGCCGTACCATCAATTATGAGTACTCGTAACATTGAGAACTGGAAAGACAGGATTATAACCATTATGGTTACGCCATTGGTTAGTTGCTCGGCGCGGTTGCCAATCTACACCGTATTAATCTCGCTTGTTGTACCAAACGAAACCGTTTGGGGTATTATGAATTTGCAAGCCCTTGCCTTAATGGCGATGTATCTGTTAAGTATCGTTTCCGCTGTTGTTGTAGCATGGGTAATGAAGTTCCTGATCAAATCCGGCGAACGCGGCTATTTTATTATGGAGCTTCCGGTTTACCGGATGCCACGCTGGGATAACGTTCTTCAAACGATGTATCAAAAGGTAAAAGCTTTTGTGTTTGAAGCCGGGAAAGTAATCATTGCGATATCGATTATTTTATGGGTACTTGCCACTTACGGTCCTCCAAGCCAACGAAGAGCACTGAATCTCAAATATCAATCAAAAGAAATTCGTTCAAGGTATAATCCTGATGAACTTGAACGGATGAAAGCAGCTGAGAAGCTGGAAACTTCTTATGCCGGAGTGATTGGTAAATCAATAGAACCTGCTATAAAACCTCTTGGGTTTGACTGGAAGATCGGAATTGCCCTTATTACATCTTTTGCCGCGAGAGAAGTTTTTGTAGGAACAATGGCGACTATTTATAGTGTTAGTAGCAGCGATTCCCAAATTGAATCTGTAAGGGATAAGATGCGGATGGCCAAAGATCCGGAAACGGGGCAGCCGGTGTTTACTGTCGCCGTAGCCTTTTCTTTAATGATCTTTTACGCTTTCGCGATGCAGTGCATGAGTACACTTGCCGTTGTTTACCGCGAAACAAAAAGCTGGAAATGGCCTTCAATACAACTAGCGTATATGACTGCTCTGGCTTACGTAGCTAGTTTCATAGTGTTTAATCTCCTAAAATAATCCCGTTTGAGTAAAGAGGCAATTCTCGCTAAATATGTTCCTGCCGAAGCAGCTCCGATTGTTGCCAGATGGATAGATTATTTTAAATGCGATTTTAAGGTCTCTCGTGGCCGCAATACCAAGTTTGGTGATTATCGCCCACCATACGACGGAGAAAATCATCGCATTTCAGTCAATTTTAATCTGAACCCTTATGCTTTCCTGGTTACTACAGTTCATGAATTTGCGCATCTGCAAACCTGGAATGAACATAAAGGCCGGGCGAAGCCTCATGGAAATGAATGGAAACTCAACTTCAAAAAAATGATGAGGCCTTTTTTTGAGAAAGAAGTTTTTCCGTCCGATTTAAGGTTAGCAATCAATTTTTATCTGGAAAATCCGGCAGCTTCTAGTTGCAGCGATTTAAACCTTTTTAGAGCTTTAAAAAGGTACGATGCTCAAACAAATGCAGTTACTGTCGAAGCACTGGCTATGAAAACAGTCTTTAAGTTGAAAGATGGCAGGGAATTTCGAAAAGAGGAATTGATACGCAAGCGATTTAAGTGTGTAGAGTTAAAAACTAAAAGGATGTATTTGTTTAGTCCATTGGCTGAAGTTTTTCCAGTGGAATAAGGACTTAGTTATAGTGATCAGATGACTCCAAGTCATCCAAACAAACCTATTCAGAATTTTTCTCCTGCCACTGTTTACTAAACGATTTATTCTCTACAACCGGCATCACTCGGTGAGTACCCCAGCTTTTTCTAAAAAAGGTTTTCAAAAAAAAGTTCTTCCATTTTCCGGATACGAAATCCATCATGCTCCTTTTAAGCATACTTTTTTTCCAGGCCTTCCATCCCAACTTTTCAATTTTCGATGCATGCCCATCTGCTACAGCATCCCGCCGATTGAGAAGAAGCATCTTATGAATATCGATTTTAATCGGACAAACTTCAGAGCATTTCCCGCATAAGCTGGAGGCATAACTCAAATGTTTGAAATCTTCCATCCCCTTAAGGTGCGGGGTAATAACAGAACCGATCGGACCACTGTAAGTAGTTTCATAGGTATGGCCGCCTACGTTTTTATAGATCGGACAAGCATTTAAACAGGCCCCGCAACGAATGCAATACAAGCCCTGGCGCTGTTCCTTTTGCGCAAGCAGGTTAGTACGGCCATTATCTAAAAGTACAACATACATTTCCTCCGGTCCGTCTGTCTCATTTTCCTGGCGCGGGCCACTCAGAATGCTGTTATAAACAGTCAAATTTTGTCCGGTTCCGTGAGTAGCAAGTAAAGGCCAAAAAAGATCAAGATCATTTATAGATGGGATAATCTTTTCAATACCAACTATCGCAATATGAATCTTGGGAAATGTGGTAGATAAGCGGGCATTCCCTTCGTTTTCGGTAAGAGCGATACTTCCTGTGTCGGCAATTAAAAAGTTGCCGCCCGTAATTCCAACATCCGCAGAAGTGTATTTTTCTCGCAGCAATTCCCGGGCCTTTTGAACTAAGATTTCCGGGGCTGCATCCGCAGGAGTTCCAAACTTTTCGTGAAAAAGCTTTGCGATATCTTCTTTACTCAAGTGCATTGCCGGAGTGACAATGTGGTAAGGCTTTTGACCTAGTAGCTGGACGATGTACTCGCCAAGATCACTTTCTAAAGATTCTATATTATTATTTTCAAGAAATTCGTTAAGGTGAATTTCTTCGGTAGTCATAGATTTTGCTTTTATAACCGTTTTGGCATTCGCCTTCCTGATGATATTTAAGATCTCCCGATTAGCCTCTTCCGCATCATTAGCCCAAATAACTTTACCACCGCGCTTTTGAAAATTAGCTTCAAACTCAGGTAAAAGTTTATCGAGGTTTTCCATCACCTTCCATTTTATCACATGAGCCTTTCGCTTTGAACTTTCAAGATTAGCCAAACGGGATATTCCTCGGCTTACAGCAGTATCATAGCGGCCAATGTTAAAATTAATAATGCGCCGGTGATCTAAATCAAATGCTTTATTTTCAGAAACTTCCAGAAAATCTTCAGCAAAATTTGTCATGTTACGAAGGTATTGAATTTAGCGTTAGGATAATTTACTTGTTCTTAAATTGTAAATCTCTAACACCTTAACAGCTTTTGTGTTCAGCTTTAAAAAGCAATTGAGTTAAATTGTTAAAGATAATGTGCAGTGATAAGTATCATCGCGATCTTTAATGTTCAATATATACTTGCCGGAATACAGTAAATCAAGACGGCGTTTTACGTTGTTAAGGCCGATGCCACTGCTTTCATCTTTATTTAACAAGCTTTTTTTATTCCAGATACTAAAATTCAAATCGTGATTATCCACTTCAAGATTAATTTTGATTGGGTGTTGAGGATCAGATACCACACCATGCTTAAAGGCATTTTCGATGAAGGAAATAAGAATTAAAGGAGCAATACTTTGTTCGTTATAATCTCCGCTTACATCTACATTGATATATGCTTGCCCTTTAAAACGTAATCTTTGTAGTTCTATATAATTTTCGAGGTACCTGATTTCCCGGGCCAATTTTACTTTAGGTTCATTGCTCTCCTGCAGCATATACCGCATAATTTCCGACAGCTTCATAATCGCCTCCGGTGCTTTATCCGACTTTTGATAAGCCAGCGAGTAAATATTATTTAATGAGTTGAATAAAAAATGCGGATTTACTTGCGACCGCAGAAAAGCCAGTTCAGCAACCAGTTTTTCATTCTCCAGATTCTTACGAACCTTTTCATTTAAAAACCAGTCTACCGCAAACTTGAATGCAGTACTTAAAAAGATAAAGAAAATGCCCGTAAATACAGCGCCGATAAAGTACTCATTAAACGGGATGAGGCCATTTCCTCTCAGCAAAATAACCTCTTTGAAGAGATACGCAAAACTATATTTGAGCAGGCTGGAGCCTACTATGAGAATTGAAACTAAAAGAGTGTAAATCCAGTACTTACGCTTACTTAAGTACTTTGGCAGGATGTAGAGATAATTAAAGTAAAATATGGCGATGTTGAAGAAGCCGAAATAGACAAAAATGATTATGGACTGATGGAAATTGCCGTTTTTAGCACTTAGGAAGACAAAAAATAAAAGTATGGACAACCATACAATGAAGTGAAGAAATATCTTTTGAGCGCGGTTCAAGCCATAAAGATATGGCAAAAAACAGAACTAGAAATTTGGGAACAATCATTATTCCCAAATCCCCTTATTTACTTATTATATAATTTTAGAAATAACTGTGCTTCGGGTTGTTCGGATTTAAATGTATGAATTACAATAGGTTTCGGCAAAAGCTTAACACTATCTACAACTTTCGACATTTCCGCTTCGCTGATGCTAGCTCCGGTATTGAAAACCTTGAACGCAATTTTATAGGGAGCGAGCCATTGCTGCTCTTCCTTAATGCCTTCACCAGAACCCGGCTCATCTAAATTTTGAAGCGAAACTATTTGCTTATAACCAGCAGCTATAATATATCCAAAATACTCTTCCTTAGTAGGCATTGGTGTAAAGAAAGTATTTTCACCAAGTTTGTAAATCTTGCCTCTTTCAAAAGCTGGAATTGAATCCAATGAACGTGCTTGAGTTTCTGCACCTTCAATCTTTTTCTTGGATTCTTGTAAAATAATCAGTTTAGCTACGTTAACCCGATCCTTTCCTAAATAACAATGCACATAGTACTTGCCTTTTGCACCACGAATAAGTTTTCTAAGATTTTCTATAGACTCTTCGTTTTCCGAAATCCATGGTAACAAGGGAATGTTATAAAATTTAATATCAGCAGTTGCGGCATTTTCCTTTTCTTCTGCCAACAACTTAGGCTCAAATGGAACAACTGCCGGATGCAGCAAGCTGATTACCCCGGTATAGCCCTCATCTTTTAATTCTGCCATTCGTTCGGCAGTTGGGTAAGGGCCGATAGAAAAGCCCTCCGCAACTTTACTTTGCTCTTTGCCATTTACATATTTGGGATTAAGCAAAAGCGATAATGAAAAAACCGCAGCAAGAACAGGTATAGCTATGAGTGATCCTTTTTGAATTTTATTCGCACCCGATAGAATGTATCTTGAAGAAACGAAGGCTATGGCAAAAGAAATTATTACGAGTAGAACCATAAAGCCAATCACAATTAAGCTTTCCTTTTGCTCCGACCAATGGTTTTCGCGTGCATATTCAACCGTTTTACGAACCGGTCCTAGTAAAATTAAGGTGCCAAGTGCAAAACCCCAAAAAAGCCATAATGCAATAATTGTAAATGTTTTTTTCATTCCCACAACGAATTAGTAATCAGATTGCTTATACTAATTGCGGGGGAAGAGGTTACGTGGGGAAATACAATAATGCAAAAAGCCCCTTAGATTTCTCTAAAAGGCTTTTGCGGAATGGACGGGATTAGTTATTCGGCTTTGTGCACAAACAGGCTCCAATGATGTCAAATCCCATTTTAATCTTTATATTTAACTTTAAATAACTCTTTAATAAAATTGAATACAATTGTTTGTACCCTCTTTGAGGGACATTATCATTATGGTGCAGCTGCCTTAATAAACTCTTTATACTACCGTGGATTTAGAGGTAATATATACGCCGGTTATAAAGGAAATTTGCCTTTTTGGGCGCTTAAATCTCAAGAAGCTTTTTTATTAGACGAAAGCGACCGCACTTTACATGTGGCTGAAGGATTAAAAGTGCACCTCATCAAGATTAAATCTGATTATCATTTAACAAATTACAAACCTGATTTCATGGATTCTTTATTACGGGGACCTGGGAAACATGCAGAGGGTATTTATTATTTTGATTCTGATATCGTTGTCCGCGCTCCCTGGTCCTACTTTGAAAACTGGATTGAATGTGGGGTTGCTCTATGCGAGGACATTAACTCACCTGTGCCACAAAATCATCCCTTAAGAATGGGGTGGCGATCTTTTTTTAAAGATGCAAATATCTTTTTGTCTTTTAAAGATTCGATATACGCTAATGGCGGATTTATAGGGCTTCACAAAAATGATTTTGATTTTATTCAGGTTTGGATCAAAGTGCAGGAAGCCATGTCAACGGCTATTGGAGGGTTAAGCAACTCTCAATTTGATAAGGTCGCCCTGGCACCAAAGCACCTTAAACGGCCATGGGGGATTTTTTCAAAAACCGATCAAGACGCACTTAATGCATCAATTGAGGCATGCGAAAAATCAATCAGTTTTGTCGGAAAAATAGGGATGGGATTTAAACCTGGGGTTGCAATAATGTCTCATGCACTAGGGCCCTCTAAGCCCTGGAAGTATAAACCAATCAGAAGAGCACTATCGGGTCATTCACCCCGCCAGGTTGACCGTGATTATTGGCACAATTGCCAGGTTCCTATAAGATTGCATTCTAAAACGGAAGTAATTATCAAAGTGGTTAAAATACAACTGGCAGCATTGATAAGCCGATTTTACAGAAAAGCTTAGCCCTACTAATGCAAAAAGCCTCTTAGATTTCTCTAAAAGACTTTTGCGGAATGGACGGGACTCGAACCCGCGACCTCCTGCGTGACAGGCAGGCATTCTAACCAGCTGAACTACCACTCCTCCCGTTGGGACTGCAAATATAGAGTCTTTTGTTTATTTGTCAATAAAAAAAGCATTTTATTTCAAGTCGCGCGCTAAGCTCTTGCTTATCTGACATTTAAAATCAGGCGTTTGTGCCTTCTTTCATTTTCTCAGCATTTTCAGCAAACTGCAGCGCATCAATTATTTCCTGAATCTCACCATCCATAACTGCGTTCAAATTATATAATGTTAAACCAATCCGGTGTTCCGTTACACGGCCTTGAGGATAATTATAAGTCCTGATCTTGGCAGACCGGTCGCCGGTAGAAACCATTGTTTTACGTTTTGCCGCAATATCACCCACCTGCTTCTGTACCTCCAAATCATATAAACGGCTACGAAGCATCTCCATCGCCCGTTCACGGTTACCTAGTTGAGACCGCTCGATCTGGCAAACTACCACCATACCCGAAGGCCGGTGCGTTAACTGCACCTTCGTTTCTACCTTGTTCACATTCTGCCCACCTGCACCACCAGATCGCGAAGTTTGAAGATCAATATCGGCGGGATTCAGATAGAAATCCAACTCTTCCGCTTCAGGCAGCACCGCCACCGAAGCAGCCGAAGTATGCACGCGGCCCTGTGTTTCCGTATCCGGAACCCGTTGCACACGATGGACACCCGACTCGTATTTCATGTGGCCGTAAACATCCTCGCCACTCACATTTAAAATCACCTCTTTGTAACCCCCGGCCGTACCTTCTGTTACATCAACAACCTCAACTTTCCAGCCTTTTTTCTCAAAGTAACGCGTGTACATCCTGTACAAATCGCCAGCAAATAAAGCAGCTTCATCGCCACCAGTACCGCCACGAATTTCCACAACGGCATTTTTAGAATCCTGCGGATCTTTTGGAATAAGCATCAACCGAACCTTTTCCTCCAATTCCTCTTTCTGCGGAATCAGCTCCTCCAGCTCCATCTTGGCCATTTCCTTCAATTCATCATCCTTCTCAGTAGCCAGAATTTGCTTGTTACCTTCAATATTCGAACAAACGTTTTTGTAAATTTTATATTCATCAACAATCTTGCCCAAATCCTTGTACTCCTTGTTCAAAGTGGCAAAACGCTTCATATCGCTCAACGTCGAGGGATTACTTAATTCGCGCTCCACTTCTTCCCAACGCAGCTTTATATCTTCTAATTTTTCTAACATTTTTTTATTTTGAAATCAACAGCCAGCTTTCAATATGCTGTAGCCCCGCTTTTCGCTGCAACCAACCTTAAGCACAAGGCCCCCGCGGTTTCCGCGTCAATCGGGTTTAGTTTAGTTAAGCCAGTGGTTAATGGACACAAAAGTACGCTTTTAAGAAATATCTCCTTTAATCATAGATAAATTCTGCGTGGTATAATTGGCACCTTTTTCATTTTCGAAATACTTCAAGTCCACTTTCCCATTTTCCATTACAGCATAGGAATTAAAATTCAACCATTCCCCCAGATTAATATAACGGCTATTTTCATTTAGCTGAATGTCTAAAGGAAAATGACGATGGCCAAAAATCAGGTAATCAAAATGTTCTTTCGATAATACTTCCTTACTATATGAAACCAGCCATTCCTGCTGCTCGCCCATAAACCGCTCAATCTTTTTTTGCGACAAGCGGCTGCGCTTCGACCACACTAAAGCAATGCCAATTCCAAGATTTGGATGCAGCCGAGCAAACATCCACTGGCAAAAATCACTTCTAAAAAATTTCTTTAAAAATTTATACTTGGCGTCTCCCGGACCTAAACCATCTCCATGATGCAAATACAGTTTTTTCCCCTGCCGTTCGATTATTAATTCATCCGATACAATTTCAGCCTTAAACTCCTGAGTTAGATAGCCAAACATCCACATATCATGATTGCCTTTAAACATCGTTATCTTCACACCCAAATCCGACAGTTCTGCCAACTTTCCTAAGAAACGAATAAAGCCCCGGGGCACCGCCCGCTTGTACTCAAACCAAAAATCAAATACATCCCCAACCAAAAAAAGCTCCGAAGCATCATCCTTTATAGAATCAAGCCAGCGCACTACCGTAGCCTCACGCTGCCTGCTTAGCTCATAGTTCGAAACTCCCAGGTGGAAATCAGAAGCGAAGTAAATTTTATTCCGTTCGGGCATGGGCGTAAAAGTACATAAGCTTCGGGTAATTTTGTAATTTGTACCACTCATCGGCGTTGGTAAATAATGCGCATAAAACAGGTTATCATGAAATCGCTTTATCTCCTAATACTTTCTACGGCCCTTGCCCTGTCAGTAAACGCCCAAACCACTATTAAGAAAATGAATTATCCTGTTACTAAGAAAGATAATACGGTAGACACCTATTTTGGAACCGAAGTAAAAGATCCTTATCGCTGGCTCGAAAACGATTTAGCAGATGATACCAAAGCTTGGGTTAGCGAACAAAACAAAGTGACGCAAAGCTATTTATCGCAAATTCCCTACCGGGAGAAAATAAAACAACGACTGGAAAAGCTCTGGAACTATGAAAAGTACAGCGCACCATTTAAAGAAGGAGAATTTATTTATTTCTACAAAAACGACGGACTACAAAACCAGGCAGTACTTTACCGCCAGAAAGAGGGCAAAGAACCAGAAGTTTTTCTGGATCCGAATCAGTTTTCAAAAGATGGGACCACATCATTAGCCGATATTGAGTTCACAAAAGATGGATCGCTGGCGGCATACCAACTTTCAGAAGGCGGATCAGACTGGCGAAAAGTGATAGTTCTCAAAACTTCAGACAAAACAGAGTTATCCGATACACTTATAGATGTGAAATTTTCCAGCCTGGCCTGGAAAGGCAATGAAGGCTTTTATTACAGCAGTTACGATAAACCCAAGGCAGGAAGCCATCTTTCGGGACTTACCCAATACCATAAATTGTACTTCCACAAGCTGGGAACTCTGCAAAGTGAAGACAAACTAATTTTTGGAGGAGAAGCAACTCCGAGAAGATATATCGGCGCCTCAATCACCGAAGACGGAAAATATTTGTCGATTACAGCGGCCAACTCTACTACTGGAAATGAATTATACCTTCAGGATCTGAGCAGTAACGGACCGATAATTAATGTGGTGAATAATTTCGAAAGTGAAAGCTATATTCTGGATAATACGGGAAGCAAGCTCTTGATCTTTACAAACTTAAAAGCTCCCAATAATAAGATCGTAACTGTTGAAGCATCAAAACCTACGCCCGAAAACTGGAAAGACCTCATTAAAGAAACGCCGAATGTTTTAAATGCAAACACAGGTGGCGGGAAGATATTTGCCAATTACTTAAAAGATGCCACATCTTTAGTAATGCAGTACGACATGGAAGGCAAGCTTGAAAGAACGATTAGCCTTCCGGGAGTAGGCACGGCTTCTGGTTTCCGAAGTAAAAAAGTGGAGAAGGAATTGTATTACAGCTTTACTTCTTATGTATATCCTACTACCATTTTTAAATACGACATCAGTTCCGGAAAATCAGAATTATATAAAAAGTCGGGTGTGCAATTTGATCCTACAAAGTTTGAATCCAAACAGGTCTTCTATAAATCAAAGGATGGGGTTAAAATCCCGATGATTATTACATATAAAAAAGGCTTGAAATTGGATGGCAAAAATCCTACGGTTCTGTATGGATACGGAGGTTTCAGCGTAAGTCTGACTCCCGCTTTCAGTACATCTAACATTATTCTCCTTGAGCAGGGAGGAATTTATGCTGTTCCAAATTTACGAGGTGGTGGCGAATATGGTGAAGAATGGCATTTGGCAGGCACGAAAATGCAAAAGCAGAATGTGTTTGATGATTTCATTGCAGCGGCAGAATATTTAGTCGCTAATAATTATACTTCGAAAAATTTTCTGGCTATTTCCGGCGGTTCTAATGGCGGCCTGTTAGTTGGTGCGGCAATGACACAACGCCCTGATTTATTTAAGGTAGCATTACCGGCAGTTGGTGTTTTAGATATGCTTCGCTACCATAAATTTACAGCCGGCGCAGGTTGGGCTTATGATTACGGCACAGCCGATGAGTCAAAGGAAATGTTTCAGTATTTATTGAAGTACTCGCCTTACCAAGCACTAAAAACGGGCACAACTTATCCTTCAACCATGATCACAACTGCCGATCATGATGATCGGGTAGTACCGGCGCATTCGTTCAAATTTGCTGCGCGTTTGCAAGAGGCCCATCAGGGCAGCAATCCCGTTCTCATCAGGATTGATACCAAAGCCGGGCATGGAGCGGGGAAATCTACCGCGCAAATCATCGCCGAACAGGCAGATAAATGGTCGTTTTTGTTTTATAATATCGGGCTTGATATGCAGATAAGGAAATAAGGATGTGCAGATTGAAAAGAATGAGGAGATGTGCGGATGGAAAAGAATATGAAAATGTGCAGATATACGCGAATGGAAACTAGATATGTTAATTTTTTTACAAAGCTCCCTCTCCTTTGGAGAGGGCTGGGGTGAGGCATGAATCCCTACGAACAAAAACGCCGCTGGAAATTTCTTTTGCTAGCTTTTGCCGTCATTATAGCCGGCACATCGCTTTGGTACAGTAATTACCTGGTTAAGAACATTAGTACTGCGGAACGAACTCGAGCTGAAGTTTGGGCAATGAGTAATAAGAAGATTATTGAGATCTCTGATATCAATGATGAATACATCACTTTTATTTATTCGATCAGAGATAGTTTGGAGGTTCCGGCAATTGTTACCGATGCGAAGGCCAGGATTTTATATTATCGCGGCCTCGACAGCACAAAAACCAATTTTGAAGTAGAAACGAACAAGAAATATGATCCGGCTTACTTTAAAAGTCAGTTGGAAGAAATGAAGTCGCAGCATAAGCCGATAGAATTAGTATTGGCTGACGGTGGAAAGTGGTTCGTGTATTATAAAGATTCTCAGCTGCTAACTCAATTGCGGGTATTTCCGTCAATACAACTTACCGTCATTGCTCTATTTTTATTAATTGCCTATATGGTGTTTAGTTCATCCCGCCGGTCGGAGCAAAACCTGGTTTGGGTGGGTATGGCGAAGGAAACGGCACATCAGTTAGGTACACCAATATCTGCCCTCATGGCTTGGATTGAGTTGATAAAAGCTAAGTTCGATGCTGAAGAGGATCCGCTGGTATTGGAAATGGAAAACGACTTAAAGCGGTTGGAAATGGTAGCCGATAGGTTCTCAAAGATCGGCTCCAAACCGGTTTTGGAAAGTCATAACGTTTACAGGGTGATTGAGGAATATGTTAACTATTTTAAAGTCCGCGCAAGCGATAAGATAGCCTTCTCTGTTCGTGGCGATGAAAATGTTGAGGCCTTAATGAATATTCCCTTATTTGACTGGGTATTAGAAAATCTGCTTAAAAACGCTGCAAATGCCGTTCCTGGTCAGGGTACCATTGAGGTTTGCATTACAGAAAACCTTGCAAAAGAACAGGTCTTTATCGATGTGATCGACAGCGGAAAAGGGATCCCAAGATTAAAATTTGAAACGATCTTTCAGCCCGGCTACACGACCCGAAAACGCGGCTGGGGTTTGGGACTTTCGCTAAGTAAACGTATTATTGATAATTACCACAAGGGGCAAATTTTTGTAAAAGATTCTGAACCAGGTAAAGCAACAACCATGCGTATTATTTTAAAAAGCAGCAGCAAGTATGAAGCGACCACAACCTGACGAGTATAATGCATTTTATCAAACCTACATCGATAAAGTTAGCGATGATGTTTTGTCGGAACTTAAAGATCAGCTGGAAAGCCTCACTGCTTTCTTAAAGAGCATCCCACCAGAAAAAGCAAATTACGCTTACGCGGAAGGCAAGTGGACCATTAAAGAAGTACTTGGCCACATGATAGATAACGAACGTATTATGACCTATCGCTTACTCCGCTTTGCGAGAAATGATGCCTCTCCTCTGCCAGGATACGAGGAAAAGGATTATATCGCTAACTCACATTTTAAGACTCAAGACTTTCATTTGTTAATTGAAGAAATGGAGACTTTGCGCAAAGCAAATATGTATCTGTTTAACTCTTTAACTGAAGAAGAATTACAGCGAAGGGGTGTAGCAAATAATACCGTTCTGAGTGTAAGGGCTGTGCTTTTTGTTCTGGCTGGACACTTGAAACATCATGTTGGAGTGTTGAAGGAAAGGTATTTGTAAGTGCCGAAAATGGAATTGGTGTAATTACCCTATCTCCAATTCCTGCTTCTCTCCAATCTGCTGCCTCCACATCGCGTAATACAACCCTTTTTCCTCTAATAGCTCTGAATGCTTTCCGGATTCAATAATCTGGCCACGCTCTAAAACAAAAATCTTATCGGCATGCATAATAGTTGAAAGGCGGTGTGCGATTAAAATGGTAATGTGATTATCCATATTGGAAACATCACGAATTGTTCGGGTGATCTCTTCCTCGGTAATAGAATCTAAAGAAGATGTCGCTTCATCAAATACCAAAATATTTGGTTGTCTTAGTAAAGCACGGGCTATTGATAAACGCTGCTTTTCTCCACCGGAAACTTTAACGCCACCCTCACCAATTACAGTGTTGAGACCTTTTGCCGCCCGGGCTAAGAGTGAATGACAAGCTGCTTTATGCAGAACATCAATACATTCCTCATCAGTAGCTTTAGGGCGAACAAACAATAAATTCTCACGAATGGTACCTGAAAAAAGTTGTGTATCCTGGGTTACAAATCCGATTCGCTCACGTAATTGGTCCAGGTCAATATCAGAGTAAGGAGAATTGTTGTACAACACATTGCCCTCTAAAGGCTGGTATAAGCCAACCAAGAGCTTCACAAGAGTAGTTTTACCCGAACCTGATGGACCAACAAAAGCAATCGTTTCCCCAACATTGGTATCAAAGGAAATATTATTCAAAGCATTCCGGTTGGCAGACTGATGCTTGAAAGTGACGTTATCAAACTTGAGGTTAGTAATTCGGCTGATTATTTTTGGGTTATCCGGTTTCTTCTCTTTTGGAATATTCATTATAGCACTGAAATTATCAAGAGAAACTTCGGTCTCACGGTAAATGTTAATGATATTACCCAATTCCTGTAAAGGACCAAAAATAAAAAAGGAGTAGATAAATAAGGAGAAAAACTCACCTACACTTATCTTACCGGCATAAATAAGATACAGCATTAAAAGTAAAATTCCGTTTCGCAGTAAGTTCACAAGCGTACCTTGAACAAAGCTGAGGCTGCGCACATATTTCACTTTTTTCAGTTCAAGCTTTAAAATCTTTTCGGTTGTGTTGTTTAAACGCTTAATTTCCTGAGCTGAAAGCCCTAAGCTTTTCACCAATTCAATATTACGCAGCGATTCGGTAGTAGAGCCAGCTAGTGCGGTTGTTTCTTGTACGATTGTTTTTTGTACTACCTTGATTTTTTTGCTTAGCACAGAACTGATGGTACCCAGAATTGGGATAACCGAAAGATAAACTACAGCAATGGACCAGTGAATGTTTATGGCGTAGATAAATACGAAAGTAATCCCAACTAAAGAGGTAAAGAGGATATTAATAAAGGCTGTTATGAGCTTCTCAGAGTCGGTACGTACCTTCTGAAGAATTCCTAATGTTTCGCCGCTTCGCTGATCCTCAAAAACAGAATAGGGCAGATCAAGTGAGTGTGCAAGACCGTCAGAATAAATTTGGGCACCTAATCTCTGGGTTATCACATTCACATAGTAGTCCTGGAAGTTCTTCGCAATTCTGGATACCATAGCCACGCCCATTGCCGCAAGAATAAGTAAACCGGCACCTTTAAAAAACTCTTCGGTACTGTAATCTTTATAATGAGTTACATAAGTATCTATAATTTTCCGGAAGATCCAAGGATCGAGTAAAGAGAAAATCTGGTTAATAGCAGCAAGAAATAATGCCAGCACTAATAAGCTCTTATACTTCTTTAAGTATTCTAATAATATTTTCATCTTTCCACAAAATTAATAAAGGGAACAAGCTAATTAACTCATTCCCTTTATTTTGACTTTAAAATTAAATACAAATGGTTCAATCCGGACAGTATATCTACTATTTCAATCCAGACGACCTTTATGATCTAAACCGTCATAATATCTTTCTCTTTCAACTCTACAAGTTTATCGATCTTAACAATATAACTGTCAGTTAATTTTTGAACTTCTCCTTCACCGGTTTTAATTTCATCCTCAGAAACGCCTTCAGACTTTAAGCGCTGAATTTTTCCATTAATATCCTTGCGGATATTACGAATGGTGATACGGCCTCTTTCTGCCTCCTCTTTCGCTTTCTTGAATAGATCTTTCCGTCGCTCTTCAGTAAGTGGAGGTACGTTCATCCGGATTACAATTCCATCATTTTGCGGATTTAAACCCACATTAGAATCAATTATCGCTTTTTCGATAGGGCCAATCATGTGTTTTTCCCAAGGTTGGGCCACGAGAGTACGAGCATCAGGTGTGGAAATACCGCAAACCTGTTGTAATGCGGTTTGAGCACCGTAATAATCTACGGTAATTCCATCAAGCATAGCGGCAGAAGCTTTTCCTGCACGTATTTTTAACAATTCAGCGTCGCAGTGTTCAACAGCTTTATCCATTGAAACCTTAGCGTCGCTAAGCTGCTTTTTTATAAGTTCATTCATGGTTCAGTATATGAGATTATAAAAATTGTTATCCTTTTACTAAAGTACCGATAGAGTCCCCCTCGGCAATCCGCATAAAATTGCCCGATTTATTCATGTCGAAAACGATGATTGGAAGTTTATTTTCCTGACAGAGAGTAAACGCGGTCATGTCCATTACGTTTAAGTTTTTATCATAAACTTCCTGGAAAGTAATATTTTCATACTTAGTCGCCGTAGAATCCTTTTCAGGATCTGCAGTATAAATACCATCAACACGGGTTCCTTTTAAAACGGCATCCGCCTGAATCTCGATAGCACGAAGCGAAGCTGCGGTATCAGTTGTGAAATATGGGTTACCTGTACCGGCACCAAAAATCACAATTCTTCTTTTTTCAAGATGTCTAACCGCCCTTCTGCGGATAAATGGCTCGCAGATTTGTTCCATCTTAATAGCTGTCATCAAACGGGTTTTAACACCAGTTTTTTCCAGTGCATCCTGCAAAGCCATACTGTTAATTACAGTTGCCAGCATTCCCATGTAATCAGCTTGTACACGATCCATACCGCCTTTTTCAGCACTTAAGCCTCTAAATATATTCCCTCCTCCAATCACTATGGCTATCTCCAAACCTGTATCATGAACGGCCTTAATATCCCGGGCGTATTGTTGAACACGGTCGCTGTCGATACCATATTGCTTATCACCCATTAAAGATTCTCCGCTTAGCTTCAGGAGGATTCGTTTGTATTTCATCTATGAGAATATTTGGGCGAATTTAGCAAAATAGTACGTTAGTTAAATAGGCATTGGTTAAATAGTCAGTAGTTGTTGCCAATAGAAACAAAACCTTTGTATAATTATTTCCTATTTTTGATTAACTACAAACTCGGATTATGCAATTCTCAGATCTAGACTTAAATAAGACTTACTCCTACGCAGATTATCTAAAATGGCAATTTGAGGAGCGTATCGAGTTAATAAAAGGGAAAATTTTTAAGATGACGCCCGCTCCAAGTACATCCCACCAGCGGACATCAGGAACACTTTATTTATCATTAGGGAACTTTTTGCGCGACAAAAATTGTTCGGTATTTGCTGCTCCTTTTGATGTTCGCTTGCCGCGGAAAACCTCTGAGGAAACAACTATTTATACGGTTGTGCAGCCTGATATTTGTATAATATGCGACGCTTCCAAAATTGATGAAAAAGGTTGTATCGGTGCACCTGATATCGTTATAGAAATCCTTTCGCCCGGAAATAATAAAAAAGAACTTCAAAATAAGTTTGAAGTTTATGAAGAAGCTCTGATAAAGGAATATTGGATTATCCATCCTAATGAGCATACCTTTCTAAAATATGTCCTTCACAATGACAATAAATACAAAGGCGAACGATTACTTACTGTTGGCGATGAAGTAACCACTCCAATTTTGCCGGGCTTCGTTCTTAACCTCGAAGAAGTTTTCGAAAACACTGACCAATAAAAAAATCCCCGCCGATTCTGACAGGGATTATATTTCGATTGGACTAATTAACCAATGACTATTAACTAATTAGACCTAAGCGCCCAACTGCACCCGCTTAAACGCACTAACAGTCAGTCCACTTTGAACACCATTTAAAAACTGAGCAACAGTTTTAGAAGAGTCTTTCACAAACTCCTGGTTTATCAACGTTGAATCTTTGTAGAATTTGTTCAATTTACCGGCAGCAATTTTTTCTACCATTTCTTCCGGCTTACCTTCAGCACGAATTTGGTCTTTTGCAATTTCTAATTCACGCTCGATAGTTTTAGCATCCACATCGCCTTTATCCAAAGCAACCGGGTTCATCGCAGCAATTTGCATTGCAACATCTTTACCGGCAGCATCAGCTTCAGCAGCATCAGCGCTTAAAGCAACCAATACACCTAAACGGTAGTTACCATGGATGTAAGCAATAACTTTCTCACCAGAAATAGTTTCAAATTTAGAAACACCAATTTTCTCGCCAATTTTACCAGTTTGGTAAATTAAAGCATCAGCAACTTTAGTTCAGATAAGGTCTAAACCTGTAAGCTCTTCGGCTGAAGTAACATTTTTATCAATGGCTAGTTGAGCAAGACTGTTTGCAAAAGCTATAAAGTCAGCATTTTTAGCTACGAAATCTGTTTCGCAATTTACCTCAACAATAATTCCGCGTTTACCATCAGCAGTAGTTTTAGAGATAACTACACCTTCGTTAGATTCACGGTCCTGACGGCTTGCAGCAACTTTAGCACCTTTTTTACGAAGGTAATCGATAGCAGCTTCGAAATCGCCGTTAGCTTCTGTTAAAGCTTTTTTGCAATCCATCATTCCTGCACCTGTTTGCTGACGCAATTTATTTACGTCTGAGGCAGAGATTTGTACTGTAGACATGTTCTGTTGTATTTAACTCAAACCTCCGCCGGATGGCGGAGGTTTGAAGTGTAATTAAAATTTTGTTAATCAACTATTCACCCCCTTCAGGGGGCCGGGGCCATTCATCCCCTTTAGGGGACCGAGGGATTATTCCGCGCTATCTGTCGGAGTCTCCGCCGGAGCCTCAGCAGTAGCAACTTCAGCCTCAGCCTCAGCTTCTATCGGAGCAGCAGCTTTGCGTTCACGACGTCCGGCAGCAGGAGCTTCTTTTTCAGCTTCAGGAGCATCAGCTTTCGCTTTAGCAGCCGCAGCTTCTTTTTCAGTTTCCTCTTCTTTTTCACGTTTACGCTCATCTAAACCTTCCTGAACAGCTTTGATAATGATGTCCGTAATCAATTGGATTGATTTAGTAGCATCATCATTTGCCGGAATAGGGAAATCGATGTTTGAAGGGTCAGAGTTAGTATCTACCATTGCAAAAGTAGGTACGTTCAGTTTTAAAGCTTCAGAAACAGCGATGTGCTCTTTCTTAACATCAATAAGAAACAATGCAGCCGGAAGACGGTTCAAATCAGCAATACCTCCTAAAAGGGTTTCTAACTTGATACGCTCACGCTGAATCATTAATTTTTCTTTCTTAGAAAGCACATCGTAAGTTCCGTCTTTAGTCATCTTATCGATGTTAGACATCTTTTTGATAGACTTACGTACAGTTGCGAAGTTTGTTAACATACCACCCAACCAACGCTCGGTTACGAAAGGCATGTTTACTGAAGCAGCCTGAGCAGCAACGATATCCTTAGCTTGTTTTTTTGTAGCTACGAATAACACTTTACGGCCAGATTTAACGATTTGTTTAATCGCGGCAGCAGCTTCTTCTAATTTTGTTAAAGTTTTATTTAAATCTATAATGTGGATGCCATTACGCTCCATGAAAATGTACTGAGACATTTTCGGATCCCATTTGCGGGTAAGGTGACCAAAGTGTACACCTGCATCCAATAAATCCTGATATGTAGTTCTTGCCATTGTGTGATCCTCCTGAGATTAACGTTTACTAAATTGAAATTTCTTACGGGCTTTCTTACGACCTGGTTTTTTACGCTCAACCATACGGTTATCACGGGTCATAATGCCTTTGGCTCTCAATGAAGGTTTAGTTTCAGGATCCAATTCTACAATAGCTTTTGCAATTGCTAAACGTACTGCTTCCGCTTGTCCTTTAACACCACCACCAGCTACATTTACATTCACATCAAATTTTCCGGTAGAACCAGAAACTTCTGTAGATTGTGTAACGATGA
>JANMZB010000747.1:0-1135 GCA_031382725.1 Sphingobacteriaceae bacterium
CTACGTTAAAAATTTTGTCCTTCTTTTTAGAGGCTATTTACTTTTTCTCTATATGTACTCTGATGCAATTAATCAAAATACCATCAAACCATCTATTCCTCGGCATCTCAAATCAACTTAAAACATCCTGAAATAAGTCTAGGGATCTCGCCGGGAACTTCCCCGCATCTATAAATAACCCAAATTAGCTTCCTTTTATGAATGAATATTTCATTTAAATAGAGAGTAATGAAGTCGTAGATTAGGTAATGCACATACCTATCCGTATCTCTAATTTCTGCCATTTTTCAGATAAGAAATAGCTTTCACTTGCTGCTCAAAAACTAATTTTTTAAGCAACCTTATTTCAAAACAATAAGCAATGTATTGATACAGATAATTCCAATATTCACATACAGTCCTGGGTTTGCATCTTGAACTTAAACATCTATATTGATAATGACCAATTCTTACCCTTAACAAATGCTAAATATTCTAATATGCACACACCTTTCTATTAAGTAAATCATTCTATAACTATAAAGTATGCCAAATTTCATAATCTTCCGGTTCCAAATCCTCACTATCTGGCGTCTTGTATAATGTATCCCAATGCTTATATAAGGCCTTCTCCTCCTCGGTCAGATCCTCTGGCCTTATGTGTTCGGAGAATATAACGCCACCTATTGCTTCTACATATTTTGGGGCATAAATATCGTTGGGATCTCTAGCAGCATTGAAAGCCTTCTGTGATTTTGAAAGTTTTTTGACATCACTTTTAAATAATATTTTTCTAATCAAGCTACCTGCAAGTAATCCGACACCCGCATACACCATTAAAGGATTGTCTCGCCATAGCCCATACCCTATTACTGGAGCAGAAGCAGCTACACCTATTTCATCAAACGTAACGCTTGCTACAGCTGCGGTAACAGCAGCAGCAACCTTAGTCCTCATTGATATTTCTGAAACCTCATTACTTTCTTCTGACTCTAGCTGTTTATGGGTGATAGAGGACAACTCTTCGGCTCTGGACTTTCGCTTTCTTCTTCTTTTGGTTTCAATAGTAGTGGAGGAGCTATCCTTATGTTTATTGAATAGATATGCTATTCCCGAACCTATAAGTAAGGCGCCAGTTAATGCTGTCCCGGGGTTA
>JANMZB010000758.1:0-1120 GCA_031382725.1 Sphingobacteriaceae bacterium
GTACTAAGAAGACCAAATCTGATTGCCGCATTTGTGGTAAGGAGGGTCATAAAGCCACTGATTGTTGGGATCACCCTAACAACAAAGATAAAGACAGACGACCTCGTAACAGCAAATCACGAAATCCGACTTGTCCACCAAACTTGCGGCTGCCAGAGTGACATGCACTTACTGTAACAAGCCTTATCATACAGAAGATAAATGTTTTAAAAAGGCAGCTGATCTCCGTAACCGGACCTCCAGTCGAGACTCTGCTGAACTGATTCTCATTACCACCCACTCTGCTTTTAATGTTTCAGAAAATGATACATCCAGTAAACTTGATGAAGACTTATTCATTGGTGATTCTGGTGCCACCTGTCACATGCGTTATTCCTCTACCGGCATGACAGATTTAAAACCATGTGCTACAGAAGTTACTGTCGGCAACAATGCCGTCATGAAAAGTATAGCTAGAGGTACCTACAAAGGCACTGTTATGAATAGTAATGGTTCATCATTCCCCATCACATTGACAGATGTCCTATTGGTTCCTGACTTATGGTTAAATTTATTTTCCATCACAAAAGCCATTGAAAACGATGCCCTAGGTCTCGGAAGCTTCCGTGGTAAAATGATTCTGTCCACCACCAACCATAAAATGATTTTTGATGAAGTCTTGCGCAATGGTTCTGGCCGTATTCTAGGTATTAAAATCCCTCCAATAAACCCGGCCCCTGTTGATGTTACCCAATATGCTTCTGTTGCCACCAGCAGCACACCACATGCAATTTTTCATCAACAATTAGGGCACCCAAATCATCAAATCGTTAGTAAGACTGCCAAGAGTTTGAATTATTTCCTCACTGGAAAACCTACTCAGTGCACAAGCTGTGCTTTATGCAAGTCCAAGCGCAAAATGATTCCTAAACACGCACCTAATCATGCGACAACTCGTGGCTACCGTTTAGCAATTGACCTGTCATCCACTTCTCATATCAGTTTTGGTGGAGCAAAATATTGGCTCCTTATTCAAGATGAATTTACCGGTCACACTTGGAGTCTTTTCTTACTTCAGAAAAGTGAACTACCAGAAATTATGCTTATTTTCTTACGGGAATTTCAAAAAGATAATAAATTA